>JBEKHQ010000277.1:0-5102 GCA_050012195.1 Bryobacteraceae bacterium
TACGTCCGCGAGCGCTGCTTTGCTATTGGCATGCGTAGCGCTTTCGGCGGGCTATTTTCCCGCGGTGCGGGCGGCGAGTGTCGATCCCGCTCGCGCGCTACGATCCGAATGAGCTCCCCGCTAGCGGCGTTCTACCGAATGCTCCACGCGATGCCGACCAGGATGTCCACTTGATTCTGAGTCGATTCCCACGACGGGCCGTTGCTGTAAACGCCCGTGATGGGCGTGTTATTCCAATGCGTGTAGCGGATGGCGGGCGACAGACGCAGACGGCCGATCGAGAATTGCACTCCTCCGCCGACGACCAACCCCTGGCTATCGGGCCAATGTTCGCTCATTGGTGAAAGCTGGACCGGTGGAAAGACCGCGGTGTTTTGGGAACTGATCGATCCATGAATCACACGGGGCGCGTAGCCCGCTTCCAAGAACGGCTTGGCTAATGGAATCGGCAGCTTGTATTTGAGAAGTATCGGAAATTCCCACGAGTTCGCGCGCTCTTCGGAAAAGACGCCAATGAAGGCATTTGAAAAGGACGATTGAAATCCTTCGCGCCGATAGAGCGCGTCCACTTCCACTCCCAAACCGAGCGGGAGACCGATATCCAACATCGGCCCGACCACGTAGCGTTTTGACACACTCGTGGCCCCTGCTCCGCTCAAATCATCGGTGGCCATCGCTCCGCCGACGACGCCCACTGCCAACGTCTGCGCCAAGCAAACAGAGCCGGTTAAGACGATCGCCGCTATCCAAAGGCAAGGCCGCACGATTCACCTCACCATCCCGATTGCAACTCGGTGGCCGCCGCGCACCCAAAACATCCATGCTAATATATGTTTTTCTTTGTGGAAATCGCCGGAAAAGCCGTCTCGCGCCCGTGTTTGCCGTCACTTGGATGGCCGCTCGATGCGGCGCGTTTTCCACTGTTATTGTCACAGGCTAAGCGGCTCACAATGCGCATCGAAGAAACTGCTTGGCGAGGAGACACTCTGCCGCTAACGTAGAACGGTTGACCATGGCCGCCTCCGCTGACATTGCGCTCGAAAAAGGACTTCCCGTCAATCTTGACGCGGAGCGCTTCGTCCTGGGCGCCATCCTGATGGATGACGCGCTCTACATCCAGGTGGCCGGAACGCTCGAAGCCGACGACTTTAGCCTCGAAAAACACCGCCGCATCTTCCTGCGCATGGGCGAACTGTACGCGCGCACCGAACGCATCGATCGTGTGACCGTCGCCAACGAGCTGATGAAACAGAATCAGCTCGAATCCGTGGATGGCGTCAGTTATCTGGTGTCGCTCGACGAAGGTCTGCCCGCGCTCTCCAACCTCGAAAGCTACATCGGCATCGTGAAGGACAAGGCCACTTTGCGGCGCATCATCTTCACGTCGCAAAAGCTGATCGATCGTTGCATCCTGGCCGAGGAAGAGCCCGACCAGATACTCGCCAGCGCCGAGGAGAGCTTGCTCAAGCTGGGCGATTCGCGCGCGCAGGATGCCTTGATGAATCCGCGGCGCATCCTGGAAGAATTCGACGGCGGCATCAACGCCTTTCTCGATCCCAGCAAGCGCATCAAGGGCCTGAGCACCGGCTTTCTCAAACTGGACGAGATGACCGGCGGTCTGCACGAAGGCGAACTGGTGATTCTGGCCGCGCGACCATCCATGGGCAAGACGGCGCTGGCGTTGAACATCGCCCAGCACATCGCCACGCGGGCCGGCGAGCAGCAGACGGTGGCCGTTTTCTCGCTCGAAATGTCCAAGGAATCGCTGCTCACGCGCATGATCTGCGCCGGAGCGCGCGTGGATCAGCAGAAATTCCGCGCCGGATATTTGAATCAGGAGGAGCGCCGGCGGCTGCAAAAGGCCGCGTCCGATCTGGTGCAGGCCCCGCTGTTCATCGACGACACCGCCGGCGCGCATTTGATGGACATTCACGCCAAGCTGCGGCGGCTCAAAGCCGAACACGGCCTGGCGCTGGTGGTGATCGACTATCTGCAACTGATGAGCGGGCGCGGCCGCTACGAAAACCGAAACCAGGAAATCAGCACCATCTCGCGCGGCCTGAAGCTTCTGTCCAAGGATCTGCGCGTCCCGATGCTGGTGCTCTCGCAGCTCAACCGCGCTCCAGAGGTGCGTCAGGGCGATCATCGGCCGCAGTTAAGCGATCTGCGCGAATCGGGGTCCATCGAGCAGGACGCCGATCTGGTGGCGTTCATTTTCCGCGAGGAGGTCTACAAGCCACAGGACGAAAGTTTACGCGGCATGGCGGAGTTGCTGGTCTCGAAGCAGCGCAACGGTCCCACCGGCAAAGTGAACCTGGTGTTCCTGCGCGAGTTCACGAAGTTCGAAAATCGCACCAACGATCTGGGCGAAGACGTTTTCGGCGGAGAATAATCCTACATTGCCGCGGCAGCGTATCGCGCGCTTGTGGGCTTGGCGATTCGGGACGGCTTGGTTACTCGCGAAACTAGATTCCGGCCCAGGATCGCCGACGCCGCGACCGCTCCTCCAAACAGCGCCCCGGTGACGCCCGCCGACGTGACATCCTGACCGGTGAGGTAAAGATTCCACACCGATGTGCGCGGCTTGAGCGAGCGCGTCCGGAACCGTTCCGGAGTTGCCGCCAACCCGTACGCTTCTCCCTGGCCGTAGTTCATGAAATGCCGCGTGGTGAGGGGTGTCGACAATTCGCAATGATCGATCTTACCCGCCACTTGCGGCACCGCGCGCTCGAGCTCCCGCCGCATTCGACACGCCAACCCGTTCTTGAACTCGTCGTAACTCTCGCCGCGCCGCTTCCAAGCTGAGCCTTCCCATTCGCTGAACCACTCATAGGGTGCCAGCGTCACGGCCTCGATGGTCGCTCGCCCCGGGAACTCGAACTCCGGATCCTTGGCCGATGGGAACGAGATGTAGACCACCGGAAACGGCGCCGATGAGTCCGCGAAAAACCGCGCCGTGTTGGCGTCGTGATCCGGGCCGGGACAAATCCAAAGGTTCGTACCGCTCAATCCCAGCGCGGCGGCGCTCTGTTTGACGCCGACGTACAAGCTCAAGTGGGCCATCGAGCCGGGGATGCGGCTCAGTTCCTCCCGGATCGGCTGCGGTTCCCTCACTAAGCGCTCGAACGTGTTGCGCGCGCCGGCGTCGCTGACGACGATATCCGCTCGAAATTCGCGCCCATCCGCCATCCTCACGCCGATCGCCTTGCCGTTCGCGACCAGAACCCGATCGACATCGGCGCTCACCACTATTTTGCCTCCGCTGCGCTCTATCACCGGCGCGATGGTCTCCGCGATGCGCGACGCGCCGCCAACCGGATAACTGGCGCCGTTGAAATAGTGGCTCGCTACAATCGCGTGTACGCCGAAACTGCTTTGCGCAGGAGGCAGACCGTAGTCTCCCCACTGCGCCGTCAAAACGCCGATGAGATCCCGGTTTCGAGTGAATTGGTGCAGGACATCGAGAGTGGTTCGCGACGCCCAGCGCAAAAATGGCGCGCGCAGGAACCGGCCCGCCACTCGCGCCACGGGACTCGGAACCGCCTTCTCGGCGAAATATAGTTGGCTCGCCTTTTGCGCGGACTGAACCGCGGCCAGATACCCGTCGATGGCTTTGCTCTCCGCCGGGAAATACTCCTTCAATTGCGCGCGAAGCCGCTCCAGCCCGGTCGGGAAATCGAAGGTTTGGCCCCCGATGACGATTCTGTCGTACACATCCGGCATGGCCTGCCATTCGAGCCTGCCCTCCGTTAGATGATCGAACGCGGCGCGCACCGGCGACTCGGGATCCTGCAACTGGCCGACGTAGTGCACGCCCACGTCCCACACGTATCCCGGACGGTGAAAGCTGTGCGTGTAACCGCCGGCCGTATAGTGCCGTTCGAGCACCAGCACTCGCTTGCCGCCGTGCTTAGCCAGCAACGCCGCTGTCGTCAGCCCGCCGATCCCCGATCCGATCACGATGGCATCCCACCGTTCGTCCAACGTCCGCTGTTTATAGGAAAGCACGTTCACCTCGCCCGATGTTGACGCCGCCCACATTTAATATAACGCGTAATGTTGCGCCTGTCAACATTATTTGCAACAATCGGGCTGTGCCCCCCAGACGGCGGTATCACCACGGCAGTCTAAAGCAACTGTTGCTGGATTCGGCGGTCGCGCTGATTGCCGAAGCCGGTCCGCGGGCCTTCACTCTTCGGGAACTCGCTCGCCGCGCCGGCGTTTCGCATAATGCGCCGTACCGGCATTTCAAGGACCGGGACGACCTGCTCGCCGCCGTTGCCGCGCAAGGCTTCGACCTTCTCACCACCGCGATGACCGAGGAGATGGCCCCAGGCCGCACCGGCCTCGAGCGCCTGGAGCTTGCGGGCCGAGGCTACGTCAAGTTCGCGCTGAATTGGCCTCAGCACATTCTGGTGATGTTCGAGACGCCCGCGTCGGATCCGTTGCGGCCGGACTACGAAGCCTCGGGCCGCCGTGCGTTTCAAACCCTGCTGGACGCCATCGTCGGGGTGCAAGCGGAAGGCGGACTCCCGGCCGGCGACCCGCATCCCTACGCCATCGTCGCCTGGTCCGCGGTGCATGGGTTGGCCAAGCTCGCCATCGCCGGCCGTCTGCCCTTCGACGCCGCGGAAACCATCGGATTCACGCGTTACATGACGCTGTCGCTCTCACTGGGTATGGCCAATCTGCCTCACCCGGGCAAAGCCAAGAAGCGAGCCTAGCAGCCTCTCGTCAAGTATTCTAAAGGCATGGAGCTGATCTTCGAGATTCGCGATGCGGAGGAAGGCGGCTATTTTGCCCGTGCACTGGGTCACCCCATCTTCACTGAGGCGGACACTTGGGAGAAGCTTCGTGAAAACGTTCTGGAAGCGGTAGCGTTGCACTTCGACGATGCACCAGTCCGCCCTCGCATGGTGCAGCTACACTATGTCAAGGACGAGTTGGTTCCACTCGAAGTCGCATGAAATTGCCGCGCCTCGCCCGCACCTGCTAGGTCAACTTCCGCTCGCAATCCGCCCCACCCGTAGGCGCACGCTGCGGGATAATCGTTCTTGATTTCTTGCCGCAACCTCGGCATGCGCTTCGGCGACTTCACGGCC
>JBEKHQ010000278.1:0-5101 GCA_050012195.1 Bryobacteraceae bacterium
CGACTCTCACGTTGGCGGGCATCGCCTCCGTGAGCGCGGCTACCATAGCCCCGTTGTACATGCCGAAGAGAAACGAAAACCAAAGCAAGACTACCAGCATCCTCGGAAAGCTGGGCGCCGATACCAGCCACGATAGCGCGGGATAAACGGTGACGATCGCCAGCGCGGTACTCGCCAGCAGTATAGGGCGCCGGCCGATCCGATCCGACAGCGCGCCTCCCACGGGCAGCCATGCGAAGTTGGACACTCCAACGAAGAAGGTAACTGTCAGGCTGTCGGCCACGCTCAACTTGAGCACGGTAGCGCCGAATGTCGGCGCATAGACGGTGATGAGATAGAACGTGGTGGAGGTCATCGAGACCAGCAGCATGCCGGCGAAGACAACGTGCCAGCTCCGGATCATGGAGCGGAAGACTTCGCGCGTGCCGGGGTGTTTCGCCCGCGCCCGGAATTCCTCGGTCTCTGGGAGCGAGCGGCGGAGGATGAAGATGACCGGAACGATGAGGCAGCCGATCAGAAAGGGAATGCGCCAGCCCCAATCCGCGACTACCTGCGGCGGCATCCGCTGGTTGAGAGCGTAGCCGAGCGCGGACGCCAGCACGATGGCGACCTGCTGGCTCGCCGATTGCCAACTCGTATAAAAACCCTTGTGGCCAGGCGTGGCCATTTCCGACAGGTAGACCGAGACTCCGCCGAGTTCCGCGCCCGCCGAGAAGCCTTGCAGAAGCCGGCCGGCAAGAACCAGCAAAGGGGCAGCGAGGCCGATGGTTTTGTAACCCGGCACGCCGGCGATGAGGACGGTGCCGCCGGCCATGACGGATAGCGTGACGATCAATCCCTGGCGGCGCCCGGCTTGATCGATATAGGCGCCCAGCACGATCGCTCCCAGCGGCCGCATCAAGAATCCCGCGCCGAAGACCGCGAACGTCAGCATGAGCGAGGCGAACTCACTGCTGGATGGAAAGAAAGTCTTGGAGATCGCGTTCGCGTAGAAACCGAACAGGAAGAAATCGAACTGTTCGAGGAAGTTCCCGCTGGTGACGCGGAGGACGGTTCGGAGCTTCGACTCCACGGATGGCATGGAATCGACCATCTTAGCGGGATGCGCGGATGTGTTACTCTCGCGAACGTCGGGTCACGGGAGGTTGCCGATTTATGACGTCCGCTTTCAAGGTCTTGTTCGTGCTCGGATCGCTTGCCGTGCCGGCGATTGCGCAGCGTCAGGATACTCCGCCACCCAAAGCGCCCACCGACGTTCAACCGGGCAGCATCGACTACGAGGACGTTCAGTATCCATATCCGGTGTCGTACCTTCCGCTGACGATGTACGGGCAGGATGTACGTATGGCCTACATGGACGTTCCGCCATCCGGGACTCCGAACGGGCGCACAGTGGTCCTGTTCCACGGGATGAATTGGGGCGGCTTTTATTTCGGCGGCCCGATCGACTTGCTGCGCAAGGAGGGCTTCCGAGTGGTGGTGCCGGACCAAATCGGCTGGGGCCGTTCGTCGAAGCCGGTCATGCCCTATAACTTTCACGACATGGCGCTGAACACGCACAAACTGCTGGAGTCGCTGGGAGTGACGAAGGCGATCATCTTCGGGCATTCCATGGGGGGGATGCTGGCGGCGCGCTTCGCTGCTTCTTATCCGGACATGACCGAACGCGCGGTGCTGTGCAATCCGATCGGTGTCACGGACGAACGCTGGAGCGAACATTGGGAAAACGCCGAGCAAGCGTACAAACGAACGATGGCGATGACGCACGATCAGCTCTACGGGGCGTTCGAAGCGAACATCCGATGGTATTTCCCCAACGCGTGGAAGCCGGAATACGAGAAGTACCCGCGCATGCTCTACGCGCGGACGCTGGGCGGCGATTGGCCGCGGCTCGCCATGGTCCGCTCCATCTATCAGCAGATCACCTATCTGGACCCGGTGGTGTACGATTGGCCGCACATTCGAGCCAAGACGCTGGTGCTGTGCGGTGAAATGGACGGCCCGAATTATCCGAAGCAGGCGAAGCATATCGCCGAGACGATACCGAACGGCGAGTTGGTTCTGATTCCGAACGTCGGGCATGTCCCGTTTTTCCAAGCGCCGGATATCTTCAATCGGGAATTGCTCAAGTTCCTGAAGGCGGATGCAACGTCCGCGACCGCGGGAAGCGCCCGTTAGTACTATAATTCGAAGACTCTCCACGAGCGAGGTCACGAATGAAGACTATGAACCGTCTTTGGGTGCCGGCCCTGTCGCTGGCGATTGGGATCGGGTGCGCGACATCCTCCGTTTGGGCGCAGCCATCCGGGCAGCCTTCCACTCAGAACGGAGAATGGCCCACCTACGCGGGCGACCTCAAGGGCACTCGCTACTCGCCACTCGATCAGATCAACGCGTCCAACTTCGGCAAGCTCGAAGTCGCGTGGCGCTTCAAGACCGACAACCTCGGCGCGCGTCCGGAATACAAGTTGGAAGGGACGCCGCTGATGGTCAAGGGCGTGATTTACACGACGGGCGGCACGCGCCGGTCGGTGATCGCGCTGGATGCCAAGACTGGCGAATTGATTTGGGCGCACAGCATGCGGGAAGGGGCGCGCGGCGCTGCGGCGCCAAGGCAATTGTCGGGGCGCGGTCTGGCCTATTGGACGGACGGCAAGGGCGACGACCGAGTGATCTATATCACCACCGGCTATCGGCTAGTGGAACTGAATGCACGAAACGGCGGGTTGATTAGCTCGTTCGCACAAAACGGCATTTTGGATCTGAAAGTGGGAGTGGTGAAGGGCACTGGGCAGCAGATCGATCTCGAAACCGGAGAGATCGGCGTGCATTCGACTCCCATCGTGGTGAAGGACGTGGTGATCGTCGGGTCGGCCATGAAAGAGGGCATGACCATCACCACGCACAACAATACCAAGGGCCTGGTGCGCGCCTTCGACGTCCGGACCGGAAAGAAAATCTGGCAGTTCAATACCATTCCGAAGCCGGGCGAGTTCGGCAACGAAACTTGGGAGAACAATTCGTGGGCGGATAACGGCAACACCGGCGTCTGGACGCAGATCACGGTGGATGAAGACCTGGGGCTGGTCTATTTGCCTGTGGAATCGCCGTCGTCGGATTATTATGGCGGCCATCGGCCCGGCAACAACTTGTTCGGCGAGAGTCTGGTGTGCGTGGATTTGAAAACCGGTCAGCGCAAGTGGCATTTCCAGTTCGTCCATCACCCGATTTGGGACATGGACATTTCCTCGGCCCCGATTCTCGCGGACATCAGCGTCGACGGTAAAGCCATCAAGGCTGTTGCGGTTCCGAGCAAGCAATGCTGGCTGTATGTTTTCGACCGCGTGACGGGGAAGCCTGTGTGGCCGATCGAGGAGCGGCCGGTTCCGCAATCGACGGTGCCGGGCGAGAAGACGTCGGCGACGCAACCGTATCCAACCAAGCCGGCCGCTTATTGCCGCAATAACATTCGCATCCCGGAGGACCTGATCGACTTCACGCCGGAGATGCGCGCCCAGGCGAAAGACAACATCTCGCGCTACAAGGTGGACGGCGTATTCAACCCGCCGCTGGTTGGCGATCCCAACGGATTGCTGGCCGCGATCGATCTCGGCAACGCGGGCGGCGGCACAAACTGGCCCGGCGGAGGATACGATCCGGAGACGCACATCGTCTATTCGCAAGCCGACGAGTCCGGCGTTACGCCGATTTCGCTGCGCGAACCGCCGCCGTCGTTTTCCGACGTTCGATACGTGCTAGGGCGTCAAGATCAGCCGTTCCAGCTTGCCGAGGCCGCTGGATCGGGCGACTATCCGGGCGCGCCGCCGCCGAAAGCCGGAGTGCCGATCCCTAACACCGCCAAACCGGCCGCCCCTAAGCCGGCAGCGACCAAACTTCCAAACGGAGACCTCAGCGTGCAGGGGCTCCCGATTATCAAACCGCCGTACGGCGTGCTTTCGGCCATCAATTTGGACCGCGGCGAGCTCCAGTTTCGCGTGCCGTATGGCGAGACTCCGGACGCGGTGCGGAATCATCCGGCCTTGAAAGGCATGCACATCGGCAATACCGGTCAGGGAGGCAACGCCGGGTTGGTGGTCACCAAGACGCTGGTGATTGTGGGCGACAGCCGGCTCACCACCACGCCGGAACATCCTCGTGGCGCGATGTTGCGCGCGTATGACAAAGCGTCGGGCAAGCAAGTGGGAGCGGTGTGGATGCCCGCGCCGCAGAGCGGATCGCCGATGACCTATTCCCTGAATGGAAAGCAATACATCGTGGTGGCGATCGGCGGTGGACCGTATTCGGGCGAGTACGTCGCGTTCACGCTGCCCGATACGGACTGACGCCGACCACGATCTTTCCTGACCAACGACAGCCTGTCGATCTCGTTAACAAAAGTTTACGCGCGGTGACCCGGCTCTCATCGTCAGATATGACAGAGGCGGTCACAAGCATTGCGCGTGACCGTGATCGATGTTGAAAGGAAAAAAGTATGTTCCGCTACTTACAAGCATTAGCGCTGGTAGGCGCGAGTTTCGGACTTGTACCGTTACTGCACGCCGATCAGTTGGACAAGAAGACGGTTGTGGATCTCAACGCACCGGTTGCCGTGGAGGATGTGGTATTGCCGCCGGGCGAGTACGTGATGAAACTGTTGAACTCGCAGTCAAGTCGGCAGATCGTAGAGATCTTCAATCGTGACCAAACGCACCTGCTGGGCACGGTATTGGGCGTGTCCGCTTATCGGCCCCAGCCCACCGGCGATACGCGCTTTACGTATTATGAAGTGCCTGCTGGACAACCTCGCGCAATGCGCACCTGGTTCTATCCCGGTGACTCGGACGGAATCGAATTCCGGCCTCCTGCGGGCGTGAGCGGGGTGAAATCGGACACCAACTGAAACACGAGCCACGTCCACGTTCACAGGTTCTCACCCCGGGCCGAGCGCGACCCGGGGTTCTGTGCGAACAAACGGCTGTGGAACCGGCTGTAACTGAAGTAGAGGGCCACTCCGATCAGCATCCAGGCCAAGAACGCCGTCCATGCCAGCGAGCCCAGCCCGAGCATCATCAGGAAATTGACGAGCATGCCCAGGATCGGC
>JBEKHQ010000279.1:0-5096 GCA_050012195.1 Bryobacteraceae bacterium
ACATGCGGCGTTCGATATATTGTAGCGGGAGCGCCGATAGGAACTGAGGACGCCCCGGTTATTGCGTGGCGTGCGCCAACTGGAGCGCTGTTTCAATCGAAGCCATTGGGTGGACGCCGCCATCGACTGCGGCTACCATGACCAGCCCACCTCATCCGCGATTTCAGGAACTTCTCCGGCGAACCGCCCGCTGCTATATCGGCGCTTCGGGTTTGAGACTTACGGGACGGAGCCGAACGCGTTGAAGGTGGGCTCGACGTACATCGATGAGGAGCACATGATACTGAGAATTCGGGAGCCGGACTAGGGAGTCGGGCGCGGACGAGGGCGTCGGCCCCACGGGAGCACGACGATTGCGGCGACTAGTGCGGTGATGAGTCCGGTGATGCGCGGATCGAAGTACGAACCGTTGATCGGGAACAGTTGCCAGGCGAGGTTGCTGACGGCGTGGTAGAGGGTCGCCGCGAAGACGCTCTTGCCGGTGTGGTTGTAGAGCCAGACGATGAGGACTCGCGCCGCCACCGTGTCCAGGCACCACCAAGCGATCCACGCCGGAGGCCGGTCAACCTGGATCAGAGGTAGGATGTGCCAGCCGGCCCACACCAAACCCAATAGAACGCCGGCTCGAAGGGCGCCCCAGCGATGCTGCATAGGATCGATGGCGTAACCAGACCAGCCCAGTTCCTCGCAAAGAGCGGCGGCGAAGAACGCAAGCAGCAGGCCCAGCGCGGGCAGGATTGCAAATCGCGGCGTTGGAATCGGGGCGCCCATCCAACGCATCAACACGAACGACAAGACCATGATGCCGGGCCTCAGAAGGACGATCGGCGCGTACCAGATTTTGGCGGTGATTCGTTGGTAGTCGAAGGATCGCTTCAGCAGTTTCGCGACGCCGGCGCTTTTGTTCTCCCGATAAACCAGAATCAGCGCCGCTATCCCCGGGCAGACGAACGCTAGGGCACTCACCGGGAGGCCAGGCAAAAGTTGAAGCGGCGTCAAGGCGCCCGCCCAATAGAACGGAATCGAAAGAGCGAAAACCAGCAGGAAGAACTTGAGACGCGACCGACTGCGCGACTGCGTTTCGGTGTTCAATGTAAGTGGGTGAATTCGACTATATCCATTTTGACTTCGTTCGGGGCGATTCGTCCATGGCGTGGCCAGGATGCCAGCGCCTTGGTGAGGTACGCCAACAATCGCAAGGTGTGGCTGAACATGCGGGATGCATTTCCGCATCCTTATGACGCGGCTGACGCGCGGGCGTTCTTGGAAATGGTGGCGCGTCAGAATCCGACCACCTTTTTCGCGATTGCGGCTCAAGAAGAAGCCATCGGCGGGATAGGGGTCTCACTCAATCAAGATGTTCATCGTTTGACGGCCGAGATGGGCTATTGGTTGGGCGAGCCGTATTGGGGCAAAGGGATTATGACCGAGGCGGTGGCGAAGTTTACCGAGTACGCTTTCGAATGTTTTCGGCTGGCGCGGATTTATGCGGAGCCGTACGCCAATAATTCCGGCTCGTGCCGGGTGTTGGAAAAAGCTGGGTATATTTTAGAAGGCCGGTTGCGCAATAGCGCGATCAAGGATGGTCGGATACTGGACCAATTCTTGTACGCACGGGTCCGGGCAAAATGAACGTTTCGATATTGGACGATTACCACGACACTGTGCGCACGCTCCGCTGTTTCGAGAAGCTGAAGAGCCACGAGGTCGAAATCTGGAACGATCATTTGCAGGATGTGGATGGGCTGGCCGAGCGGTTGCGAGACACCGAGGCGCTGGTATTAATACGCGAGCGGACGCAAATTCGCGGGCCCCTGCTCGATCGGTTAAACAAATTGAAGCTGATCAGTCAACGCAGCGTGTACCCGCACATCGATATCGACGCCTGCACGCGGCGGGGCGTGATCGTGTCGTCGAATCAACATGCCGGAACGCCGTCCTATGCGACCGCGGAGCTGACGTGGGGATTGATTCTCGCGGCGATGCGCCAGATTCCGCAACAAATGGCGGCGCTCAAAGCGGGGAAGTGGCAGATCGGAGTGGGCAACAGTCTGAGGGAGAAAACGCTCGGGATTTATGGATACGGGCGGATCGGGCGCGCGGTGGCGGAGTACGGACGGGCGTTCGGAATGAAGGTGCTGGTGTGGTCGAGCGAGGAGTCGCGGGCGCGAGCGCGGGCGGACGGATACTCAACGGCGCTCAACAAGGACGAGTTCTTCGAAGAGTGCGATGTCATCTCGCTGCACTTGAGACTGGTGAACGCGACGCGCGCCGTGGTGACGGCAGGAGATTTGGCGCGCATGAAACCGACGGCGTTAATCGTGAATACCAGTCGCGCGGGGCTGATTAACGCGGGCGCGCTGGTGGGGGCGCTGCGGGCGGGGCGTCCGGGAATGGCGGCGGTGGACGTCTACGAGGAAGAGCCGGTCTTGGCCGCGCGCCATCCGCTGCTGGAGATGGAGAACGCGGTTTGCACGCCGCACATCGGATACGTCACGCGCGACGAATACGAGATTCAATTCTCCGATATCTTCGACCAGATCGCGGCATATTGTTCCGGCCAGCCGATCAATGTCGTGAATCCGGAAGTGCTGCGATGAATGCGTCCACGGTTCGGCTGGACCGGGGGAACCCCTACCTGCGCATCGACGCCGTCAACGTGTATGTTCGGGACCAGGATCGCAGCCTGGATTTCTATTTGAATCAGCTTGGATTCCATCTGGCTCTGGATACGCGTTTGCAGAGCGGCTATCGTTTGGTGGCGGTGGCGCCTCCGGACGGCACGACGGTGCTCAGGCTGATTGCGCCCGATCCCGATTCGCAAGATTATCGACTGATCGGCCGCGCCACGCCGATCGTTTTTCTTGCCGAAGACGTGGTGGCCAAGTTCGCCGAATGGAGCAAGCGCGGAGTGCGCTTTCGCTACACGCCGCGGCTCAGGAGGATCAAGCGCGGGCGGCCCATGGATCAACCAGGGCCGGGCGAAGAGCCGCCGATTTGGGGCGGAGTATTCACGCGCTTCGAAGATGTGGATGGAAACTCGTTCTCACTGGTGGGAATCGACGAAGTGAGCCGGGCACTGGAAGCGCAGCGCCGCGCGATTTCCGAGAAGCTGGAATCCGAACGACGCGCGGCCCAGGAACTGGAGATTGCGCGCATGGTGCAGGCCAGGCTGTTTCCGCAATCGCAACCTCCGTTCGGAACGCTCGAGTACGCCGGCGTTTGCGTGCAGGCTCGGCAGGTGGGCGGGGATTACTACGATTTTCTGAACCTGGGTCAAGAGCGGCTGGGGCTGGTGGTGGGAGACATCGCGGGGAAGGGGATTGCCGCGGCGTTGTTAATGGCGAATCTTCAGGCGAATCTGCGGAGCCAGTGCGCGATCGCGCTGGAACAACCGCAGCGATTCTTGGAGTCCGTGAATCAACTGTTCTTCGAAAACACGATCGAGAGCGCGTACGCTACTTTGTTCTTCGCCGAATATGACAATAAAGCCGGATGTCTGCGTTACGCGAATTGCGGGCATCTTCCGGCGCTTATTTTGAGAAGCGACGACACGCTGGATCGGCTGGGTTCGACGTGCACGGTGTTGGGGCTTTTCAAAGAGTGGGATTGCGCGATCGGGGAGAGCCGCCTCGACCCGGGAGACACGCTGGTGCTGTACACGGATGGCGTGACCGAGGCGTTCAACGATCGGGAGGAGGAATTCGGAGAACGACGGTTGATCGAAAGCCTGCGGCGGCATCGTGATTTGCGTCCGCGGCCGTTGCTCGAATCCATCCTCGATGACGTGAAGCGGTTCAGTCCGCGAGAGCAGGGCGATGACATCACCGTGGTGGTGGCGAGGTGTGACCGAGGTTAACCGGAACTCAGCACTTTGAACTCAGAACGAAGGAGTTGCCGTCGACATCCTGGAATGCGGCGGCTGTGCCCCAGTCTTCGCTCTTGGGTTCCATGACGAACTGCACGCCTTTGCTTTTCAATTCGCGCGCGGTGGCTTCCACGTTGTCGCTCCAGAACGTCAGGTTCATCTGGCTGCCGGGCTGAAGAGATTCGGAGGAGCGGAACAGCACGATACGCGTATCGGCGCCGGGGATGCCCAGCTCGATCCAGCGCTGTTCGTCGCTGAAGGGTTGGTCGGTGAGCACTCTAAAACCGAGCTTTTCGGTGTAGAAAGCGAGCGCGCGATCCTGATCGGTGACAGGAACGCTGGCGAATTTGATGCCTCTGATCATGGTTACTCCTCCTCTGCACGTGATTGTGCGCCACGAGCGCTGGGATTGCAAGCGGCTATGATGGTAACGACTATAGTAATTATGCTCCATGTAGCGATTGACGATTATGTTCTGGACGTGCTGCTGCCTGACTTGGCGGGGCACGACCGGTCGCCCGCGGCGTTTCTGGTCTACATCGTGATTTGGACGAAGCTGTTCCGGCTGGAGCAGCGGTCGGTTGGAGCGAGCTTGCGGGAGTTGGCGGAGTTAACGGGATTGTCAAAATCGGCGGTGCAGGGCGCGGTTGGATTGTTAAAGCGGCGCGGATTGATCAAAATTTCCAAGGATTCCAGGACCGCGGTCCCGCAATATGAGTTGATTCGCCACTGGGTGCGGCGACGGGCCAGGAACGCGGCGGTCGAGCTTTGATTTGACCTGCGCTGCTTGGGTAGCATTGACTTCGCCAATCCCGCGTGATAGAGTCCCACCGAGGAAGTATGAAAAAATCAGGAGCTTCACGGCGCACCTTTCTAGCGGGGTCCGCTTCGGCGTGGCTCGCAGCCAGTTGGCCCGGGATCGTGGCGGCGCAGAAGCACGCCCAGCAAGCCGTCCAATCCGGCGCACCGGGCAAGCTGGAATTCTTCTCCGTCGAACAGGCCGCCGAAGTGGAAGCAATCACGGCGCAGATCATCCCGAGCGATGAGACGCCGGGAGCGCGTGAAGCGGGCACGGTGCATTTCGTCGACCGGGCGCTGGCCACTTTCGAACGCGACAAGCAGAGCGCGTATACGCAGGGACTCGTGGATCTCGATGCAAAAGCGCGCGAAGTCTCCGGCGGCTCAGGCAAGTTTTCGACGCTCACGGGCGCACAGCAGATCCAGGTGC
>JBEKHQ010000280.1:0-5087 GCA_050012195.1 Bryobacteraceae bacterium
TTGATAGAGCACCTTCCAGCCGCGCTTCCACGCCTGGTAACCAAGGTCGGTGTCTTCCAGATAGAAAGGCCGGAACACTTCGTCGAAGCCGCCCAGCTCGAGAAACTTCGCGCGGTCGAATGCCGCGGACCCTCCGCCAGGGTAAAAGCACGGGAAGGCGCGGTCGACGGCCGCATCAGCGCGATGCCGCACTCGCAAACCTCCGTTCTCCCACCATCCCTGAGGAAGCCCCGTTTCTTCCCGCAACTTGGCCGGATCGCTGAAGAAGATCTGGCACGCCGCCGCGAAAACGTTCTCATCGTTAAATGATTCGAGCAGCGGCGCGAGGAAATCCGGCTGGACGCGCATGTCGCTGTTGAGCAGGACCACGATGTCGTTCCGGGCGGCTCGAAAGCCGGCATTCGATCCGCCGCCGAAGCCGAGGTTTCGCTCGAGCGCCAGCACTCGCACGGAAGGAAAGCGTTCGCGCAGGAATTCAGCGCTTCCGTCTTCCGAGCCGTTGTCGACCACGATGATCTCGTTGTTCGAATTGTCCGCCATCGCTTCGACCACCGAGGGCAGGTATCGCGCGAGCAAGTCGCGTCCATTCCAGTTCGGAATGACAACGCTCGCCGCGCTGGTGGACGGACGGCGATCCTTCGTCGCCGGCCGCTTCTTTCGAAGCGCGTTGGCCAGATCGGCCGCGCCGATCGCGGCCATCGGCGCCAGGAGCAAAATCGGCGAGAGCACAAGCAGGGGAAGCGACCGGACCAGCCGCCAGATGATCGTAAGGAACGTTCTCACTTGCGCCGCGCGGTCTCAGCTGGGATCGATGGCCGGACCCAATCCCAATGATCGGCCCAGCTTGATCCAACGGGAAGCGCGGACCCGGTTCAGCGACGCCGCTAATTCCTCGCGCTGCCGCTCGGCGCGTTGCGCCCACAGGGTTCGCTCTTCCATAGTGTTTTCCGCTGCTTCAAGCAACCGCACGCATTCGGCGAGTTCATCGCACTTGGCCCGTAATTCTTGGGCTAGACGAGCCTCGGTGTCGAGCGCCCAAGCGGTCTTCTCGCGGTTCTCCTCTTGGAGTTCCCAGACCTTCGCTTCATAGGCGCCCGCAAGCGCGATGGCAGCCTGTTGCTCGGCGGCGAAGTCGTTCTGAAGATCGACCACGCGCTGCCCGGAAGCCTCGAGTTCGGCGCTGAGCTGCTGGGCCCAGCGATTGCGAGTCTCCAATTCGTCTTTCTGTCTACGGTGTAATTCGATCAAAGTATCTCGTTCGCCTTGCGTTTTCGAAAGCCACAGTTTGGCGCGGACCAATTCCTGTTCCAGCAGCGCAATGTGCTGCTCGCGTTCCCTGAGGATGTTCGCGACTTTCGGTACATAGAGGAACGACCGTGGTTCGGGAAGCGGTCCGAACGAGCACACGGCGATGAGGAAATGCGCCTGGTCGGGTGTGCCTCCCCCGCCATCGATCCTCGCTTCGGCGGGCCAGATGCCTCTCGGCGGATGAAACGCGAACGCTTCCGCGCGATTCTGTAAGAGCAGCCGCACATTGGAGAAGACGCCGGTCAATTCCTGCTCGAACTCGGCGGCTTCGAATTCATGTTCATGAAATGGATTGGGGCCGGTCTTGCCGCGCGATTCCGCGTAGTACATTTTGTTCGGAGAGGAAACGATGAACAGACCCTGATGCGTGAGCACTCGCGCCGCTTCGTTCAGAAAGGCGCGGTAGTCCGCCAAATGCTCGATCACTTCGAATGCCACCACCAGGTCGAAAGCATTGGCAGGAAAGGGCAGCGAGGCGCATGACGCCAGCACGAATCGAAGCCTGGGCAACGGGTAGCTCGCGCGCGAAAGCGCTACCGCTTCGGGAGCGATGTCGACTCCGGTAACTTGGGACGCGGAGAGAGCCAGTTCCGCCGAGCCGAATCCGGAGCCGCACCCGGCATCGAGCACTCGCTTGTCCTTGGCGTAAAACCGCGCGAAGGCGTAGCGCGCGATGTGTTCGTTCCAGAGGTCATCGTTCACCAGGCCGGGAATCACTCGCTCGCCGGTGAACTCGACTCCGGTGAACTCAGCCCCCGTGAATTCAGCCAACGCCGGGCTCCGCGTGAGATAGCCTTGCTGCAGAGCTGTTGAGGCATCGGTTCAGCTCGATGCGGCAAGGCAGGTGCATGGCTCCATAAATCTGGCCTTCGCCCGGTCCCATCTGGAGCACGATGGCGTTATCGATCCAATCGCAGGTTCGATAGGAGTGCAGTGTCCCGTCCGCGATGGCCGGCGAGAATGAAAATGTCGAAGGGTAAAGCTCCGGGAGTTGGACATGAAAATCGACCGTGATCACATCGCCCGCCGCGAGCGGAGGCAAGTCGAAATCTTCCCGCGCGGTGTTGGTGCCGGCGAAGTCGAGCCCCAGGTGGTTTCGCATGATGAATCCCACGATTGGAAGTAGGATGTCTTCGTGCGCGCGCAGGCTGATCCGCACAATAATCGGAGACGATGGTTCGAGAATGTAGACGGGCTGGCCGCCCGGATCGAGAATGGCGATTCCGACGATCTCCGCCCTTTGATCGCCGCGCCGGTGATCGATGTTGGGAATCGTTTCCACAACTTCGGGCGCTTTGGTTGACTCCACCTGGCGAGCCTGCGCTTTGCGATGCAGCGTCGTGAGATAGGCTGTGTCTTTTTCCACCATAGCCGCCATGTAACGCATGGCAACGATGTCCGTGGCGCCAAGTTCCTGGATACGTCCGGTCTCCAGCCACATCGCGCGATCACCGATGGATTTCACTTCGCCGATCGCATGCGAGACAAACAGGATCGTGACGCCGGTGGAGCGCAGTTCGTGGACTTTGCGCATGCAGCGCTGCCGAAAGTAAATATCGCCCACCGAGAGCGCTTCGTCCACCAGGAGGATTTCGGGATCGACGTGAATCGCGACGGCGAACGCCAGCCGAATCGCCATGCCGCTCGAGTAAGTTTTCACCGGTTGATCTATAAAGTCGCCGATCTCCGCGAACTCTTCGATTTGCCGGAACTTTGTGTCAATCTCTTTGCGCGAAAGGCCCAGAATCGCGGCGTTCACATAGACATTGTCCCTGCCCGTGAACTCCGGATTGAAGCCAGTGCCGAGTTCGAGCAGCGCCGAGACGCGTCCCCGCACCATAACGCTCCCCTGGGTGGGGTGAAGAATCCCGGCCACCATTTGCAGTAGCGTGCTCTTGCCGGATCCGTTTTCCCCGACAATGCAGAAAGTTTCGCCTGGAAAGACTTCAAAATCGATGTCGCGCAGCGCCCAAAAATCGCGGTGGAATGATACACGATTGAACGACGCGAGCTCTTTCAATCGCGCGCTCGGAGAGGCATAGATGGGATAGCTCTTGGAGACACCGCGAAATTGAACGACCGGTGAGGGCACTAAACTCGAATCTACTGGAGAGGAAACGGACTGTCAAATGAGGGCGTAAATGGAATCAGGACGGCCGCCAACCCCCGCATCCGCCATCCCGTGATCGTAACTGCGGTGAAACCGCCGCAAGCCGGTGAGGCTGTTTTTTCTCACCCTGCTGAACGTTTCGGGATCAAGATGTCGAGCGAGCCGGTAGCCGCCCTGAAAAGTGATCGTAGTCGATAAAAACCTCCTACGCTAACTTCTTCGGAAGCCTGTTCCGCTTCGGAGCCCGCTTCCACTATTAAGATAACCTAATGTTTGGAACGTGTCAAGATATTTAATGATCTACGAGCGGCGGTTGACTTCATTGCCGCCGTCAAAATACCCTTTGAATGTACCCCTCCGCCGGCGTAGCTCAGGTGGTTAGAGCGACGGTCTCATAATCCGTAGGTCGCAGGTTCGAGTCCTGCCGCCGGCACCATCATTCCTTGCGGTTGGTCGAAGTAATCAACTCGTAAATGCGCTGCAGGTCTTCCTGGGAGTAATACTCGACCTCGATCCGCCCCCGCTCTTCCGTCTTCTCGACGATGCGGACGCGCGTGCCGAGGACGCTTTCCAGTTCACCGATGGCAGCCTTGATATTTGGATCCTGAAGGGGCGCTTCCGTCGGATCCCGAGGTTCGTTTACGCGCTTCACCAAGCGCTCCACTTGGCGGACGGAGAATCCCTGGGCCGCGGCTTTTTCGGCAAGCTGCGTCTGCAGTTCCGGAGTGGCAAGTCCTAAGATGGCACGAGCGTGTCCCATCGAGAGGCGACGCTCCGCGACCAACAACTGGACATCGGCGGGAAGGCGAAGCAGCCGAATCATGTTCGTGATGGTTGTCCGATCCTTGCCGGTGCGGCTCGCGATCTCTTCGTGGCTGAGGTTCATTTCGCGAGAAAGGCGATCCAGCGCCTGGGCCGTTTCTATCGGGTTGAGATCCTCCCGCTGGATGTTTTCGATAAGCGCGATCTCGAGTACGCGATCGTCGGCGTAGTCTTGGATTACTGCTGGGATTTCGTCAAGACCGGCCAGCTTTGCCGCGCGCAGCCGTCGCTCGCCGGCTATGAGTTGGTATTCTCCGTCCTTCCTTCGAACTAGGATTGGCTGTATTACTCCGTTTGTTTGTATAGAGTTAGCAAGCTCTTGGAGTCGAGTTGAATCGAAAATGGTTCGGGGTTGCAGCGGGTTAGGGGCAATCTTCGAAATGGAAACGGTGGCAATCCGACCCTCGTCTCGCGTCGCCTCACGCTCCATAGCTGCCGAAGCGGCCCTGCTTGGAAGCAGCGCTGAGAGTCCCTTACCCAATGCTTTGCGTTGTGGCTTGTCCGGCGTCTTTTGCACGCTCCAGAATCTCCTTTGCCAGTTGAATGTAGCTCTCGGCACCCCTGGAACGGACATCGTAGGCGAGAATCGGCTTGCCGAAGCTTGGCGCCTCAGCTAGCCGCACGCTCCGCGGGATTACGGTCCGAAAGACACTATGCTCGAAGAACTCACGTAGATCCTGCTCCACCTGGCGGGTCAGGTTCATACGTTCGTCGTACATCGTCAACAGTACGCCTTCCACCTGTAGTCGATTCCCGAAAGCGTCACGGATGCGATCGATGGTATCCATGAGCTGCGAAACGCCTTCAAGAGCGAAGAATTCGCATTGAATCGGTATGAGAATGGAGT
>JBEKHQ010000281.1:0-5081 GCA_050012195.1 Bryobacteraceae bacterium
GAGCTGCTGGTGAACGGCCTGCCTTCCGGGACGGCGCTCGCCTACTACAACCCTAAACAATCAGTTCACGAAGACTTCGGAACGTTGCGATCCGATTACAACTTGAGTGACCGCGACCGCCTTTCGGGATTCTATACCATCGACGACGGCAATAGCCTCACTCCGCTTGCCGACCCTTTGTTCGGCGCGGCGCTCCGGCTGCGCGACCAAGTGGCCAGCATCGAGGAAACGCACGTCATCTCGCCTAGCATCTTGAACACCTTCCGCTTCGGATTTTCGCGCGGGGCATTCGATTACGGTTCGCCCCCTTTAACGTCGCTCCCCTCTGACCTCTCTTTCGTAACCGGCGAAGGACCGGGGGGAATCGTAATCGGCGGCGGCACAACCACCAGCGGCTCGTCCTCGATTACGTCGGCCGGCGCCAACAACAACGCTGGCGTGTGGAGCCGCAGAAATCTGTTCACCTACACCGACGACGTGCAAATTACTAAAGGAATACATCAGATCAGCGCCGGCGTCTGGTTCCAGCGACTGCAGGACAATGAGGACACAGCTTCGCGCCGCCTGGGCGTGGCGACCTTCGGTACTTTGACCACTTTTCTGCAAGGGACGCTTACGAATTTCCAGGTCGTGCCCGACCATGCCGAGCTGGGCTGGAGAAGCCTGCTCGGGGCCTGGTACGTGCAAGATGCCATCAAGCTACGGCAGAACCTGACGTTCCAGGTCGGGATCAGGCAAGAGTTCAACACGGGCTGGAATGAAGAATCCGGACGAGCCTCGAATTACATTACCAACGCCGATGGAGTGCTCGAGACTGCTCCGCGCGTCGCCGGTTCCGTGTACACGCAGAACAACGCGACGCGGCTGTTCGGCCCGCGCGTCGCGTTGGCGTGGGACCCGTTCTCGAACGGAAAGACCGCGGTTCGCGCCGGATACGGGACGTACTACTCGGCCATCGACGCGCTCGATTTCCTGCTGAACGCGCTGCCGCCGTATAACGGGTCCATTACGTTCACGGGCTCGCTGCCTTCGATTTTGCCCATCACTCCGAACGCGCCTGTGCCTCCGTCGTGCGGCCCTGGCGTCCCACAGCCCTGCACCACCTACGCGCCTTATGGCGTCCAGGCCAACGCCAAGACCCCGACCGTTCAGGAGTGGAACTTCACCGTCGAGCAACAGCTCGGCCGCAACATGGCTCTGCGCCTGGCATACGTGGGATCGTTTGGATACCACGAACTGCTCAGCGTCGATCCCAACACGATCCCGGCCGAGGTTTGTTCCGATGCTGCCGGCTGCATCGCGGGCGGCACAACGTCCGGCGGCAAGCCCGCCACGGTGACCAGCATGGTGCCTCAAGGCGCCCAGTACATCCCCGTGGGAACACGGCCCAATCCTTATCTGTCCGCCGGTTTCTTTTGGTTTACCGAGGGCAACAGCAGTTACAACGCGCTGCAGACGGATTTCACACGGCGCTTGAGCGCGGGATTGCAACTCCGCGCCAATTACACCTGGTCGAAAAATCTGGACATGAACTCGGGATTGACAGGCGCCCAAGCCGGTAATCAGGCGCAAATGATTCTGGATCGGAACGATTTGCCGCGGGACTGGGGTCCGTCCGCCTTGAACGTCAAGAATCAAGCCAGCATATCCGCCCGCTATGAACTGCCCTTCGGCGCGGGGAAGCGCTGGCTGAATGGTCCGGGGGTCGGGAGCAAATTGCTCGGCGGCTGGCAGGTGAATACTATCGTCACGCTGCTGAGCGGTTTCCCATTCACGCCACTCGACGGTTCCAACCGGTCGGGTGATGGAGATACTAGAAATCCCGACCGCCCTTCTCTGAATCCTTCTTTCACGGGGCCTGTCATTTTGGGGACACAGGCCCAATGGTTCAATCCGAATGCTTTTGTCTTGTCGGCCCCTGGGACCTATGGCGACCTCGGAAGAGGAGCCTATACAGGACCGGGCTTGGCCGATGTGGACTTCTCGGTTTTCAAAAACATTCCCGTTACGGAGCGCGTGAATCTCCAGTTCAGGTCTGAGCTTTTCAATCTATTCAACCGGACGAATCTGGGCCCGCCGAACACGACGGTTTTTTCGGGGACGTCCATTAGCTCGTCGGCCGGGCTGATTACGACGTTGGCAACCACGCCGCGACAAGTTCAATTCGGATTGAAACTGATCTTTTGAGGAGTACGCGCGACGGCGTGTATACTAGATCGTAATCCCAAGCATTCACATCAATCTCGAGGCGCGTCAAATGGCAAAGTCCACAAAGACCCCTGTTGATCGCCGCGGCTTCCTAAAGGGCGCGGCCGCTGGAGCCGCAGCGATCGTGGCCAAGGCCCCTGCCGCAAACGCGCAGGAGGCTTCAGGCCGGCGAGCGGCTCCGCTGCCCTCGGAACGTCTGGTTGCCGCCGAAACCAGTCCACCGCCGCCGAGAACCGATGTGTACACCACGGACCGGCCCGGAGCGGACTTCATGTTGGACGTTATAAAGTCCCTGGGCTTTGAATACGTGGCCGCGAATCCGGGCTCCAGCTTCCGGGGATTGCATGAGTCGATCATCAACTACGGAGGAAATAAGAGCCCAGAGCTGCTCACTTGCTGTCACGAAGAGTCTTCGGTGGCGATGGCGCATGGCTACGCCAAGATCGAAGGCAAGCCGATGATGGTGATGGCCCACGGCACCGTCGGATTGCAACACGCTTCCATGGCGATCTACAACGCCTACGCGGACCGCGTGCCCGTCTACATCGTGCTGGGGAACATTCAGGACGTGACTTACCGCCGGAATGATGTGGAATGGGCTCACAGCGTTCAGGACGCCGCCGCTATGGTTCGCGACTACACGCGTTGGGATGATGCTCCGGTTTCGCTTGGCCACTTCGCGGAATCCGCCATCCGCGCGTACAAAATCGCTATGACCCCGCCCTACGGTCCGGTGGTGATCGTCGCAGACGCAGTTCTTCAAGACGAGCCGGTAGCCGATGCCGACCGTCGCAGCTTGCGCATTCCCAGACTCGCCCTTGCGGCGCCACCCGCGGGCGATTCGGGTGCGGTGGCGGAAGCGGCGCGAATGCTGGTGGAGGCCGAAAACCCCGTAATCCTCGCGGGTCGCGTGGCCAGAACGCCGAACGGGCTCAAGCTGCTGGTCGAGCTGGCGGAAACACTCCAGGCGCCGGTCCAGGACCGGCCATACCATTACCGCATGAACTTCCCCTCGCGTCATCCGCTGTATGGTGGGGGAAGCATCGAAGAGGCGGATGTGATCATGGCGCTCGAAGTCCCGGACTTTTGGCAGGCAACGCACGCGCAAACGCCCATCAATCGCATGGGGATGCAGTCGCGGCCGACTACGAAATCAGGAGCGAAGTTAATCACCATTTCATCGCTCGATCTGCTTGCCAAAAGCAACTATCAAGATTTCGGTCGATACAATGACGTGAATCTGGCGCTCGCGGCCGACGCCGAAGCCACGCTGCCGTCTTTGATCGAAGCCTGCAAGCGCTTGCTGAACACGGACCGCAAGCGCGTTCTTCTCGATCGCGGCGTTAAGCTCGCCGAAGCAGCCAAACAAGCCCACCAGCAGGCTTTGGAGCAAGCCGCATGGGCCTGGGACACGAGCCCGATCACCACCGCGCGCCTTTCCGCCGAGCTTTGGAACCAGATCCGGAACGAAGATTGGTCGCTGGTCTCGGACGTGCTGTTCATGAGTTCCTGGCCCACGCGTCTGTGGGATTTTGACAAGCATTATCAGTACATCGGCGCGCAGGGAGCCTACGGAATCGGCTATGGCGCCCCGGCCTCCGTCGGTGCCGCGCTTGCCAACAAGAAACACGGCCGCCTGAGCGTCAACATTCAATGCGACGGAGATTTGAACTACGCGCCCGGCGTCCTTTGGACCGCAGCGCATCACCGCATTCCTCTGTTGACCGTCATGCACTACAATCGTGCGTATCACCAGGAGCGCATGTATATTCAGGACATGGCGGCGCGCGCCGAACGCGGAATCGACCGCGCCAATATCGGGACGGCGCTCACTGATCCGAACATTAGCTACGCCATGCTGGCGAAAGCCTACGGCGTCTACGGCGAGGGGCCGATCGAAAATCCGAACGATCTGGGGCCTGCGATCCGGCGCGCCATCGAGGTGGTGAAGCGCGGTGAGCCGGCCCTGGTCGACGTCGTCACCCAACCCCGTTGAGGCATGAAACAGGTGAAATATTTTCTGATGTTGATGCTGGCGAGCGCCGCCGGGGCCCAATCTCCGGCTGGGAATCCCGAAAGCGGCAAACTCCTGTTCGACAAAGACGGTTGCTACGAGTGCCACGGGCACGCGGGTCAGGGCGGCCGGCCCGGTCCGCGTATCGCCGCAACTTCCCTGAGCATACAGACGCTGATACGGTACGTCCGGCGTCCGGCCGGAGCTATGCCCGCCTACACCGAAAAAGTCCTGCCCGATCCGGAGCTGAGAGACATCTATGCGTATCTGAAATCGCTTCCCGCCGCGAAGCCGAGCAAGGACATTCCGCTATTGAACCAGTTGCGCGACCAGTAAAGCCGAGGCTGCTGTTCCATTCGTGAGATCCGCGGCTTTCCGCGATAAACTGGGAGTTCCCTCGCCATGTCCACGCCTTCAACAACGGGAGAACGATTCGAACGTCTGGTGGAAATCATGGCGCGGCTGCGCGCTCCCGGCGGCTGCCCCTGGGATCGCGAACAGAGCTTCGACACCATCAAGCCATACCTGCTGGAAGAAACCTACGAAGTCCTGGATGCCATCGATCGTCGGGATTGGCCCAACCTGGCGGAGGAGCTCGGCGACCTGCTGCTGCAGCCCGTTTTCTTCGCGCAGATGGCGTCGGAAGATAACAAATTCCGGATCGACGACTCGCTCGACGCCATCGTCGAAAAGTTGATCCGGAGGCATCCGCACGTGTTCGGCGATGGCACTGCCAATACCGCGGGCGACGTCAAGCGCCGCTGGGACGAAATCAAGGCCGACGAGAAGAAGAGCAAGGGCGATGTTCCAAACGGCCGGCTCGAATCTGTCCCGCGCAATCTGCCGGCGCTGGTGGAGG
>JBEKHQ010000282.1:0-5081 GCA_050012195.1 Bryobacteraceae bacterium
CGAGATGACCACACTGTCGGTGCTGGCGCCGTTGGCGTCCAGCACCCGCAGATCCAGCAGGTTGGCGTTGGGCGCAATTCCTTTGAAGGTGCGGAAGGCGCCGGCTTGATCCGATGAGCTTCCGTTGCCCGCCGCGATGCCGGCAACGTGCGTTCCGTGGCCGAAATCGTCGAACAAGGTTTCGCCGGCGGTGAAATTTTGGCGGTACACCACGCGGCTGGCGGCGCCCGATTTGGCGTTAAGATCGGCGTGGCTATAGATTCCGCTGTCGATGATCGCGATGCCGACGCCCGTTCCATCGTAACCCGAGGTCCAAACAGTGGGCGCGTTCACGGCGGCCGCAGTGTAGTCCAGCATGGCGTTCAAGGGCCGGTCCGGCGAGATGTAACTCACGTTGGATTGATTCGACACCGAGACCAGGTCCGCCGGCTGAAGCGTCGCCGAGACGGCGGGAATCACTGTAAACACCGAGTTGAGGATTCCGCTGAGCAGATTGATCAGACCGCCCAATAAACCGCCGAGCAAACCGCCGGAGGACGACGAAGAGGTATTGTATTGCACGATCACATTGATTTTGTTCGAGGGATTAGCAAGCAGAGGCTGCAGGTCCGGAGAGATCTTGGAATTGTCAGCTAGCAGGGTTCCGATACCCAGCAATAGCACCATCGAGGTGCTGCAGACTCGTTTGATTGAGCGTCGCATGACCCATCTATCGGCAACCGCGGGGCCATCCCTTGTTTAAAACAGAACTGCCATTAAATGAATGGCTTGGGACGCTGGGAAGTGAAGCGGGGAGGTACCATTTGTGCCAGATTGTCCCGTTTTCAATAAGACAAACTGGCGGATGGGCAGTCGTTGAAAGGCTTAACTCACGGAGTGCGGCTCGAAGCGGCGCCCACGCCACGCCGCTTGAACCGCACTCGTGAGGTCGCCACCAACTGAGTCCAGCTTATGGGAGGTAGTGGTTCGGAGCGGAACTCCGATCTCGCAAGTACCGGCAATCACGAGAAATAAATTTCGCGCGAATGAGTCACTCGGTGATTTAGATATACAATATGCAAATAAAGCCCAATGCCCGGCATTTTCATTTCCTACCGGCGCGAGGATACCAGCACCTACGCGTGGCGTCTGTACGACCACCTCAGCGCCCATTTCGGGGCGGATCGCGTATTCATGGACCTCGATACGATTCGGCCGGGCGACGACTTCGTGCAGGTAATTTCCGACAAAGTATCGGCTTGCGACGTTTTGATCGCCTTGATCGGCGAGCAGTGGGTGCGCGCCGTCAATTCGCGAGGGCATCGGCGGCTGGACGATCCCAACGATTTCGTGCGGATTGAGATCGTGAGCGCTTTGAATCGGAAGGTGCGTGTGATTCCGGCGCTGATCGAGGACGCGACCATGCCGGAAGCGGGCGAATTGCCGAAGGACATCGCGCCGCTCACCAGGCGCAACGCCATCGAAATCAAGAACTCGATGTTCCGCCAGAACGTGGCGCGGCTGATTCAGGTGATCGAGGAGACGGTGGGACCCAAGACCGCTCCCGGGTTTCTTCGACCCTTTCAACGGAAGCCTGGCGAAGCCGTGGCGCAACCCGCGCGTTTACCCGGTCGCCTTCCGCTGCCCGGTTTAGCGGTCAGGCCGGGAGTTTGGAATTGGCGGATGGGCGCCGTGGCAGGGGCGTTCCTGCTGATCCAGATCCTCTACGAAAACGCCTCCGAGTTTCCATCCGAGCGTTTTCTCTTCGCGACCTTGCTCGAATGCTTGGCGCTTTTCATGATCCTGCGCGCCCGCGCCGGCCAGATCGAGCGGCAGAGTATTCTCAAATTCACGGGATGCTGGCTGGCCACGGGCGTCTTCTGGATTTTGGCGTACCGATTAGTGGGGTCTCCTTCCGTCGGCGCATTCCAGTTTTCCATGGTGATTTTGGAAGCCTGCGCGGCGCTGTTGTTCGGATACCTGGCTCGGCTGGTTCGTCCGGGAATCCCTTGGCGCGCGGTATTCACCTTGGCCGGCGCGTGGGCTCTGGGACGAGTAGTGGTATGGTTCTTCGATTCCGAGGCCGCATCCAACTCGGCGCGGTTGGTCTTCGATCTGTTCCAGGCCGGCATCGGCGCCAGTATCGTCTGGCTGCAGCGGCAAGCCCGCTCCCTAAGTTAGAATCGTTGGATTCCCCAAGCGGATGACAAAATCCTCGCTAAGCAACCGCTGAACGTGCCTGTGATGCTGGTCCACAGCCTGTGGGACCAGGAGGATATCTACGGAGCGATCGCAGTCTACAAGGCCATCAAGCCGAAAGACACGACCAACGACAAGGTGTTCCTCGTCATGGGGCCGTGGCATCACGGGCAAGAGATCGAGGACGCCAGCTCGCTCGGGGCGCTGAAGTTCCACAGCGACACCGGCCTCGACTTCCGGCGGAATATCCTTCGGCCTTCTCGATCGCTATCTGAAAGACGGCGCGCCCGCGAGCGGCGTGGCGCCTGTGACCGCATACGAGACCGGCACCGACACGTGGCTGAAACTACCTTCGTGGCCGGCCGGTTGCGCCAGCGGCTGCACGGTGAAACCGACGCCGTTCTATCTCACGGCGGGCGGCAAAGCGGGTTTCGCGCCGCCGACGGCCGGCGACCCGGCGTACTCGGAATATGTATCCGATCCGGCGAAACCAGTGCCGTTCCGCGCGAGGCCCAGCGAGCCGGTGGGATACGACAACGGCCTGTCGTGGTCGCGGTGGCTGGTGGACGATCAGCGCGAGGCATCCGGCAGACCCGATGTCGCGGTGTTCGTCGGCGACGCGCTGCGCGAGCCGCTGAAGATCAGCGGGGAACCGATCGTGAATCTGCTGGCGTCCACCAGCGGCACGGATTCCGACTGGGTAGTCAAGCTGATTGACCGGTATCCGGACGAGGTGGCGGGCGATGCCGCCCTGGGCGGTTATCAGTTGATGATTTCGGCCGACATCTTCCGCGGGCGTTACCGCGAGAGCCTGGAGAATCCCAAGGCGATTGCGGCGGGACAGCCGCTGCTCTACCGCTTCGCGTTGCCGACGGCGAATCACGTCTTCTTGCCCGGACATCGGATGATGGTGCAAGTGCAGTCCAGCTGGTTCCCGCTGTACGATCGGAACCCGCAGACGTTCGTACCGAACATCTTCTGGGCGAAGCCGGAGGATTACAAAAAGGCGGCGCAGCGCATCTACCATGCGGCGGGCCAGGCCAGCTTTATCGAGCTGCCGGTGGTGGCGAAATAGCGCGCTAGCTCGCGTCCGGCGAATCTGTGGGATGATCCCGATGGCCGGCGCTCGCGGACGCGGCTCGCACCGCGGCGCGGTATCGCTTGGGCGCATCGCCGATGATGCGCTTGAAGGCGTGGTTGAACGCGCTCTCCGATGTGTACCCCAACGTTCGAGCGAGAGAGCCGACCGAGACATTCTCCTCACGCAACGCCTTTTGGGCCAGTCGCATCCGCCATTCGGTCAGGTACGTGAGCGGGGCCACGCCCGCAGCCGTCTTGAAGCGCAGCGCGAAGGTGGTCCGCGACATCGCCGTCGCCTTGGCAAGCTCCTCCAATTGCCAGGCTCTCGACGGATTGCCGTGCATCAGTTTCAAAGCGGGCGCGAGACGCTTATCGCCGAGCGCGCGCAGCCATCCCACCGTCAGACTGCCGGATTCTTCCAGGTGAGCGCGCAAGATGTGCACGAAAATAAGCTGGGCAAGCTGCGAAGAAGCCAGACCGGCTCCGGGAAGCTCGGCTCCCTGCTCGCACACAAGTTGCCCGAGCAGCCACTGCAGAATCCCTGCCCGGGGGGATGCGGCGCGGACGTGAATCAGCGGCGGGAGAACATCGGCCAGGAATCCGCCGCTGACAGGGTCCAGCCGCACAAAGCCGCCCATTTGCAGACAATCGTCACCGCCGCCGAGATTCGCGACTTTGCTGAGGTGCGGGGAAAACACACTGGCCGCTTCGATTGGCGCGGCCGCCAAATCGCTGGCGAGAACGAAGGACCGGTGGCCCGAGAGCAGAAACACGTCGCCGGCTTCGGCGCGCACGTGGTCCTCCAGCCCGTCGACCATCAGCCAGCAGCCGCCCCTGACCATGGCGCTGAATTTCAATTTGTCGAACGCCGGAAACCGAATGGCCCAGGAACCGCCGGCCGTGAAGCCGCCCGAAACGACGGATTGGGCGTCGGCCAATTTGAGGATGTCGGAGAAAGGGTCAACTGTCATTCTCGTACTTTTGCACAATTAATGCGTATTTTCAAGCATTGATAGTCCCAGTCACGGGACTTACACTGGTCCTAAGGTTGAGAGGTGAACATGAGCAAAGTTCTTGTTACCGGAGGGTCAGGCTTCGTCGGAGTGCACGTAGTTCTGCAGCTTCTGGAGGTGGGGCACCAGGTGCGCACCACGGTGCGTAGCCTAGATCGGGAAAATGTCGTGCGCGCGATGCTCAAAGCGGGCGGCGTCGAAGCGGGAGACCGGCTGTCCTTTTTCGCGGCCGATCTGGAACGCGATGCCGGGTGGCGGGAAGCTGTCGGCGGCTGCGACTACGTGATGCATGTGGCCTCGCCGATTCCTCCCACTGCGCCCAAAAACGAGGATGAGCTGATCGTGCCTGCGCGGGAAGGTACGCTACGCGTGCTGCGGGCGTCTCGCGACGCAAAGGTCAAGCGCGTAGTGCTGACCTCTACCTGCGGGACTATCTACTACGGTCATCCGCCGCGGACCGCGCCGTTCGACGAAACGAGCTGGACCATATTGAATAATGACCTGACAGCCTATGTAAAATCGAAAACCATCGCGGAACGCGCCGCTTGGGATTATGTTGCCTCCGAAGGCGGCGGTCTGGAGCTTTGCGTGGTGAATCCTTCGGGAATCTTCGGCCCGATTCTAGGGCCGGACTATTCGCCGTCCATCGATCTGATCAAGCGCCTGATGAACGGTATGCCCGGAGCTCCGCGGCTTTATTTCGGAGTCGTGGACGTGCGGGATGTGGCGGACCTGCATCTGCGCGCCATGACTCATCCGTCCGCCCAGGGCGAACGCTTCATCGCGGTTTCCGGCGATTCGATATCGATG
>JBEKHQ010000283.1:0-5073 GCA_050012195.1 Bryobacteraceae bacterium
TCCCATGCCGCTCCTCGATATTCAGGCCATTCGCGAGATCCTGCCGCATCGCTATCCGATGTTGCTCGTCGATGCCATCATCGAGCTCGAACCCGAGCGAATCGTCGGAATCAAGAACGTCACCGTCAATGAGCCGTTCTTCGCCGGGCATTTTCCGGATTTTCCCGTCATGCCCGGTGTGCTGATCCTGGAGGCCATGGCGCAGGTGGCCGGCGTTCTCGTACTCAAGAGCATTCCCGATCGCAAGAGTAAGCTCGTGCTGCTGGCCTCCGTGGAACAGGCGAAATTCCGGCGGCCCGTGTTTCCCGGACATCAGCTTCGGATCGAGATGAAGGTTACCAGGCGGAAAGCGAGCGTCGCGAAGATGCACGGCCAAGCTACGGTGGACGGAGTTGTGATGGCGGAAGCCGAGCTTATGTGTAAACTCGCCGACCGCGAGATAACCGGCGACGCCTCCGTCGAAAACGTCGACACTCCAGTGGCCCCGGCGCCCTGAGCCGACTCATGGCGATTCACCCGACGGCTATCGTTGACTCCCGAACTCGCATCGCGGAGAGCGCCGAAATCGGGCCATACTGCATCGTTGGAGCGCAGGTGGAAATCGGCGCGCGCACCCGGCTGATGGCGCACGTCTATCTCGAAGGCGTCACCGCCATAGGGGAAGATAATATTTTCTATCCTTACGCGACCGTCGGAGTCGCATCGCAGGATCAGAAATACAAAGGCGAACCGTCCGAAACCCGCATCGGAAGCCGCAACCAGATCCGCGAGTTCGTCACCATTCATCGCGGCACCGAAGGCGGAGGCCTGATCACCGAAATCGGCGACGACAATTTGGTGATGGCCTACGCGCACATCGCGCATGACGCCCGGATCGGAAACCACGCCATCCTCTCCAACGGCGTGACTTTCGGAGGCCACGTGACGGTGGGGGACTGGGCCGTGATCGGCGCCTTTAGCGGCGTCCATCAATTCTGCCGCGTCGGACGCCACGCCATGATCGGCGGCTATAGCGTCATCACGCAAGACGTTCTGCCGTTCGCGCTAACCGTCACCCCTCGGGAGCCGAAGGTCTTCGGCCCGAATAAAACGGGACTGGAGCGCAGAGGTTTCGACGCCGCCGCGATCGCCAATCTGCACAAGGCCTTTCGGATCTTGACCAAGTCCGGACTGAACACGACGCAGGCCGTGGATCGCATCTCGAACGAAGTAGAGTTGGGACCGGAAATCGAGGAATTGCTGGCCTTCATCGCTTCGTCCGAACGCGGATTCGTGAAATGAGCGGATTCACGCAATGAGCAGGTACGGCATGATCGCCGGCAACGGACGCTTCCCGCTTCTGGCGCTCGAGACCGCGCGCAAGCTTGGCGATGAGATAATCGTCATCGGAATTCGCGAAGAAGCGCCGCCCGAAATCGAACGGCTTGCCACGCGCTGCTATTGGATTTCGCTGGGCGAGCTGAGCCGCCTGATCGAGATTCTCAAGGAAGAAGGCATCACCGAGGTAATGCTGGCCGGGCAAGTGAAACACGTCAGCATTTTCTCGACGATCCGCCCGGATTGGCGGCTGTTCAAAGTCCTGGCTTCGCTCAAGCAGAGGAACACCGACGCGTTGATCGGCGGCGTGGCGAAAGTGCTGGCGGACGAAGGCATTCGTCTCGCGGATTCCACGCTGTTGCTCAAACCCTTGCTGGCCTCGGCCGGCGTGCTGACCAGGCGGAAGCTCTCCGATGACGAAGAGCGCGACATCGCCTACGGGCGCAACATCGCTCACGTGCTCGCGGGCGTCGATGTCGGCCAGAGCGTCGCGATTTGCGAACGGGCCTGCGTGGCGGTGGAAGCGATGGAGGGTACCGACGCGATGCTCCGGCGCGCCGCGTCGCTGGCGAACGGAAAACCGCTGCGCCTGGTGAAGTGCTCGCATCGCCGCGGACACTTGCTGTTCGACGTGCCGGTGGCCGGCCCGCGCACCATCGCGGTGATGAAGGAAGTCCGCGCCACCGCGCTGGCCGTGGACGCGGGACGCACGCTGCTCTTGGATCGCGACGAGATGCTAAACGACGCCAACCAGGCTGAAATCGCCATCGTCGGTTACGAGCCCGCCTGAGGGCCGATGCGACGCCTGAACTATAATGGCTGCAAATGCTGCGTTCCACGTTGCTGGCTGTAACCGCGCTCGCGTTTATCCGCGTTGCGTCGGCGCAAACCGAGACTCGCCCGGACGGCCGCGACCTATTTCAGAAAAATTGCGCGCTCTGCCACAATCCGGACGCCGATAATCGGACTCCCACCGCCGAAGCGCTCAAGCGTCTTCCCAATCAGGCTGTTCTGATCGCGCTCGAGAGCGGGCCGATGAAGGCGCAGGGCGCGTCCCTGAGTCTGGCGCAGCGGCAAGCCATCGCCGATTTTATTTCGCCCAAGACCGCCGGTTCATCCGACGCGCCTCGCGAGAATTCCTGCGACGCCGGCGCTCCGCCGCTTTCCAATTTGAACGGTTGGAATGGCTGGGGTGTCGATCTCGTCAACAGCCGCATGCAGTCCACTAAAGAGGGCGGCATTCGAGCCGAGGACGTTCCGAAGTTAAAGGTCAAGTGGGCTTTCGGATTCGCGAACGCTACCAGCGTCTTCGGCCAGCCGACAGCCGTCGGCGGGAGGCTCTTCTTCGGAAGCGGACGCGGAGATGTGTACTCGCTCGACGCGAAGACAGGCTGCATGTACTGGAAGTTCCCGGCAGGCGTGCAGGTGCGGTCGCCGATCACGGTGGCGCCGTTCGGCAACGGCCAATTCGCGGCTTATTTCGGCGACGGCAAAGCAGTGCTGTACGCGCTGAACGCGCAGACCGGCGAGTTGCTCTGGAAAACCAAGATCGACGATCATCCGCTGGCGGGCATTACGGGAAACCCCAGGGTCTACAACGGCCGCGTCTACGTGGGCGTTCGCTCGGGCGTCGAAGAGATGATGGCCGCGAATCCGAAGTATGAATGCTGCACGTTCCGCGGCAGCCTGGCGGCGCTGGATGCTTCCACTGGAAAACTCGTGTGGAAGACCTTCACCATCCCCGACCCGCCCACGGCGACCAAGAAGAATTCGGCCGGTACGGAGATGCATGGTCCCTCCGGCGCGGCCGTGTGGTCGTCGCCCACCATCGACGTGAAGCGCAAGGCCGTTTATGTCGGCACCGGCAACAATTACTCCGAACCGTCCACTCGTTATTCCGATGCCGTGCTGGCTTTCGATCTCGACACCGGCTCCCTGCGCTGGTCCAAGCAAATGAATCCGGACGTTTGGAATTACAGTTGTGAGCAGCCCGGCAAGGTGAGCTGTCCCGAAGCGCCCGATCGCGACACCGACGTCGGGACCCCGCCGATTCTGCGATCGCTCCCGGGCGGCAAAGACCTGCTGGTAGTCGGCCAGAAGTCAGGCTTCATGTATGGCCTGGACCCGGATCGCCGGGGCGAGATCGTGTGGAAGACGGAAATCGGCAAGGGCGGCGCGCTGGGGGGAATTCTTTGGGGCGTAGCGGCGGACGACGAAAAGGTCTACGTTCCGCTCTCCGATATCATCCCGGGACCGGGCGGCGGGTTGTTCGCTCTGAAGATCGCGACCGGCGAGAAGGTATGGTCCGTACCCCCGCCCGATCCGCCTTGTAAAGGCAAAGCCGGATGCAGTCCGGCCCAAACCGCGCCCACCACGCTGATTCCCGGAGTTGTCTTTTCGGGATCGATGGACGGCCATCTGCGAGCGTACTCGACCAAGGACGGCGCGCTGGTGTGGGACCTGGACACGCTCGTGAATTTCGAAACCGTGAACGGCGTGAAAGCGCACGGCGGTTCGATGAACGCCACCGGACCCACCATCGCGGGCGGGATGATGTTCGTCGATTCCGGCTACAGCCAGCTCACCGGCATGGCCGGAAATGTTTTGCTTGCGCTGACTGTCGACGGAAAATAGCGTGGATCAGAAAGGGAATTCTTCGATTAGCGGCGGATTTCGGTCAAAATCGCTGAACCGAATCCATCTCGGACGCACCACGAAATGCGTAATGCCAGGCCAGCTTAGCCGGCTCGGCCCGTCGGTCCATGTTTGGAAATAGACCGCCCGATACCGTTCCAATTCGCTGCCCTGGGGCTCGTGGGCCTGGCCTTCGTACTGCACTGTAGCCTCGCCCTCCCAGCCGATCGCGAACGAGCAGGCGGGATTGGACGTGAGGTTACGATACTTGCGAGTGCTCTTCAAGGTGTCGAAGACGATCTCCAGGGCAGGGGTAATTGCGATGCCGACCAGCGCCGATTGCGGCGCGCCATCTGGCGAAATCGTTCCGAGAACACCCAACTTCCGCCTGGCCATGAACTCGAAAAGCTCCGTTTTCGTCATGTCCAAAGATCCGGTAAAGGGATGTCGGATGTCAACAAATAGGAATGTCGTTCGTGCGATATGATGTCGCCATGCTGAGTACAGGCGTCTCTTCCCGGCGCGAGTTTCTCGCCGTAGCCGCGGCGGTAGGTTCCACTGCGTTGCTTCGCGCCGCCGATGGCGCTCCAGATCGAAAACTCGAGGGGATCTTTCCCATCGTGCAGACCCCCTTCACCGACTCTGGCGCGCTGGACGCCGACACGCTCGCGCGCGAGGCGCAATTTCTCCACCGGGCGGGCGTCCAGGGCATGACCTGGCCGCAAAACGCGAGCGAATACTCGGCGTTGAGCTTCGAGGAGAGGCTAGCCGGCGCGGAAACCATCATCCGCGCGAACCACGCCCTGAACGCGGAAAAACGCCCCGCCGTCGTGATCGGGGTCCAAGCGTCGGACACGGAGACCGCCGTCAAGTACGCGCGGCACGCCGACAAGCTGGGCGCCGACGCGATCATCGCGATTCCGTTGAATGGCGGCAAGGACGAAGCCAGCCAGATAGAGTACTATGCAGCCATCGGCGGCGCGTGCAGTCGGCCGCTGATCGTTCAGACCCTCGGCCCGATGAGCGTCGACCTGGTGCTGCGGATGGCTAAGCAGATCCCGACTCTGCGCTATGCGAAAGACGAGGCGGGCGTCACGCTTCCCCGGCTGACTGAATATCAGA
>JBEKHQ010000284.1:0-5066 GCA_050012195.1 Bryobacteraceae bacterium
GGTCGTAGTCCAGCTGCTCGCGCAGTCCCATCGTGTCGGGAGCCTGCTTGGCGTACTCTCGCAGGTGCATGTCGTCCCAGCCCGTGGTGTGTTCCAGAAGATGGACCACGCGCACCGGATCGCTCGCTTCCCAGCGATTCTCGAACCACACCTCCGGCGCCAATCTGCGAACCGGGTCGTCCAAGGAGAGCTTGCCTTGATTGACCAGTTGCAGGATCGCGAGCGACGTGAACGCCTTGGATACGGACCCGATGCGGAACAACGTATCCGCGGTAGCGGCCCGTCCACTGGCAACATCGGCTAAACCGAGCCCTGCGATCCACTCTGGCCCGTCGCGATGCACGATCGCCACCGACAAGCCGGGCGTGTGCGAGTCCTTGAGCTCCTTGAGGAGCTGTTGCCGCAATTCGTCGATGGACTGCGCCGCTTTCTCGGTCTCGATATTCTTCTTAGCGCAGCCCGTCCCGATCAGACAGAGAAGCAACGTGGCAATGAGGGCTTTCACAGGGCCAATTGTACAACCGACAGGTCAAGCCAAGTCGATCAACTCGTCCCAACCGAGCGCGTACCCTAGCGCTCGCTTCACCTCCCGATGTCGCGACGGCGGTAATGCGCCTGCCCGGGAATCGAGCGAATGGCGCGCGGCGGTGCGGATACCGGATCGTCGTCGTGATCTCCGCAACGATGAACTTGCTCAGATACTGATACGCATCATTGCGAGTTAGCAGCACGGGGCGTCGGCCAGCCGGTGCTGGCAAGTTCGCCCACCAGATCTCGAACTGTTTCACCGTTTGTAGGCCTCGGCAGTCGACCAGTCATCGGCCTCCAGCATCGAATCCGGCTCTTTGCGGTACGCTTCACGCATAGCTCGATAGTCCGCCTGACGGATGGCCTTGCGAATGGCCTGTCGAACGAACTCCGACCTCTGCCGTTTACCAGGAGCCGCGACGCGGTTCAATGCCTTCAGCGTTTGCTCGTCCAATTGGATCAGGAGCGGCCTCATATACATCTATTCTGGCTGGATCGATTGCCGATCCGCGCACCCAGGCGATAGTCCGGAAAGGTTATCGAACTGCCGCCGCACTCTAGCCGCATCCCAGCGAAAAGCGCAAAGCCTTGCAGATTTCGCTCATCCGCCATGAACCCAACCGGCCCACTCGCTTCCCCAACCTCGCTTGCGAAATTGTAACCGCGTTGTGTACGTTCACCGCGCAGGGCGCCTTTATGCCGTCCTCGTCGTTCAGTACCACCTCGGACGGCACTCCTCGAATCGTCGATGTGATCGGCACAACGGTTACGGTCGACAAATAGGCAATGGCGCTGTCGCGCGTCAGAACCACCACGGGTCCTTTTTTTGTCCGGCGGTGCGAATTCGTAGAGACGGACGTCCCCTCTGGCTATTCCCCGGCCACGCGGCCTCCGCCTCCCAAATCAGCGATTCATCGCGCCCCTGCCGCTGCCTTGTATATCCGTCGCGATCGCGCTCCTCCCGTGCTTGCATCTCCAAGCTACGCAGGTGCTCTCGAAGGGCGTCGCGAATCAATGCGGAGCGGTTCTTTTTTGTCTGATGCGCCACTCAGTCGGCCGCGTGTAGCAGCTTTTTGTCGAGGACGACCTGGATAGTTTGCATATGTGGACCGTACTCCACAGTATGCTCCACACCGCGCTTTCTGCGGCCCGTCTCAGCCGACCGCGGGTATATCATCGTCTCTATGAGGCTTTCCCTACTCGCGCTCGGCGCGTGTCTGCTTGTGCCGTTCTGTTTCGCTCAGCAGAATCGCGGTTACTATCGATTCCCGGCCATCTCCGGAACAACGATCGCGTTCACCTCCGAAGGCGATCTCTGGGAGGCCGCCATCGAAGGCGGAGTCGCGCGCCGGCTCACCAGCCATCCCGGCGACGAAACTCACGCCGCCTTCTCGCCCGACGGCAAGACCATCGCCTACTCGGCCAATTACGAAGGCCCCACCGAGGTCTACACCATCCCCGCCGCCGGAGGCCTTCCCGCGCGCCGCACCTTCGAAGGCAACGCGATCGTGGTCGGATGGACGCCCGACGGCAAAATTCTTTACAGCACCATGCGCTACTCCACGCTGCCCGACGCGCAACTCGCCACCATAGACGGCGATAATCGCGTCGAACTGGTCCCCCTCAGCCAAGCTTCGCAGGGCGTTTGGGATTCCGCCGCGCAGCACACGCTCTTCTTCACTCGCGTCCCGTTTCAAGGCAGCCAGGCCAAGCGCTATCAGGGTGGAACCGCGCAAAACATCTGGAAATTCACGCCCGGTCAGGAAGCCGTTCCGCTGACCTCAGATTTCGCCGGCACCAGTAAGGACGCCATGTGGTGGAACGGTCGCGTGTATTTCGCCAGCGATCGCGACGGCAGCATGAACCTCTGGTCCATGGACGCCAACGGCCATAACCTCAAGCAGCACACTCATCATCAGGGGTGGGACATTCAGTCGCCCGCGCTCTCCCAAGGCCGAATCATTTATCAATTGGGCGCCGATCTGCATCTCTACGACATCGCCTCCGGCGCCGACAAGGCCATCAACATCGAGCTCGCTTCCGATTTCGATAACCTGCGCGAGCGCTGGATCAAGACGCCGCTCGATTACACCACCGCTCTGCACATTTCTCCCGATGGATCCAGCATCGTCGCCACCTCTCGCGGCCGCGTCTTCGTTATCCCCGTGAAGAACGGGCGCCTGGTGGATGTCACCGCTCACAAGCCCGCCCGCTATCGCGACGCGCGCATGCAACCGGATGGAAAGACGCTCCTGGTTCTGTCCACCGAAAGCGGCGAAGTGGAGTTCCGAACGCTTCCCGCCAACGGCGCGGGCGACGGCGAGCCGCTCACCACCGGAGGCAAGGTCCTGCGCTGGCAGGGCATCCCTTCTCCCGACGGCAAATGGATCGCCCATCAGGACAAAGACAACCAGCTTTGGCTCTTCGACGTCGCGGCCAAAACACAAAAGAGGATCGGTGTTTCCGAGTATGGCGACGACTCCAGCCCTCAGTTCAACGCCGTGCGTTGGTCTTCCGATAGCCGCTGGCTTACCTTCGACCGTCCCGCCACCAACGGCTTCTCCCAGGTCATCTTATTTAGCGTCGAGACCGGAAACTCCACTCCGCTCACCACCGATCGCTACAACAGCAGCGACGCCTCCTGGACTCCCGACGGCAAGTGGATCTACCTGCTCTCCGATCGTTCGCTGAAGACGGTCGTCCGCGCGCCCTGGGGATCTCGCCAACCCGACCCTTACTTCGATCGTTCCATGAAGATCTACGCGATCCCGCTGCAAAAGGGCCTTCGATCTCCCTTCGCGCCTCCGGACGAACTGCATCCCGATAAGGCCGAAGACTCCAGCAAACCTGCTGAATCTTCCAAATCGTCCGAGCCCCCAAAGACTTCCGAATCCGCGAAACCGGCCGAAAAGCCGAAAGTGGAAATCGATCTCGAAGGCATCCAGGCGCGTCTGGAAGAAGTGCCCGCTCCGCCGGGCAACTATCATGACCTGGCGGCCACGGGCAAGCGGCTCTGCTGGATCAACCAGGATGTCGAGGATCCCGAGAAGGGCGCGCTCGAATGCCTGGATATCGCAAATAAAGGTGACAAACCGGAATCGCTCATGGAGGGCGTCCGCGCCTACGAGCTTTCCGACGATACCAAAAAGCTGCTCATTCGCAAACAGAACGACCTGTACGTGATGGATTCGTCGGTCCAGGACGCCGCCGCGAAATCGTCCAAGAACCTGTCCGACAGCCGCGTGGAGCTCAAGGACTGGACGTTCTCGGTCATCCCCAGCGACGAATTTCGCGAGGAGTTCCAGGATGCCTGGCGGCTGCATCGCGATTATTTCTACGACACCCACATGCACGGCGTGAACTGGGCCACCATGCGCGACAAATACGGCGAGTTGATAGGACGCGTGCGCGACCGCGCCGAGCTGAACGACCTGCTGGCGCAGATGGTCAGCGAACTTTCCGTGCTGCATACCTTCGTGGTCGGCGGGGATCTGAGAAAAGGCCCGGATCAAATCCGGAGCGCCTCTTTGGGAGCGGTGCTTGCGCGCGACGCTTCGGCGGGAGGCTACCTCGTCAAACATATTTACCAGTCCGATCCGGATCGTCCCGACAAGCGCGCGCCGCTCGCCAGCCCGGGCGTGGACGTCGGCGAGGGCGATGTGCTGCTGGCCATCAACGGCCGCGAGCTTCTCTCAGCCGGCCCCGGTGAGTTGCTCCGCAATCAGGCCGGGAAGCAGGTGCTGTTGCACGTCCGTCCCAAGGATAAGACCGAAGCCCGCGATGTGGTCGCGAAGCCCATTTCCCTACAGGACGAAGCGGACCTCCGCTACAACGAGTGGGAGTATACTCGCCGCTTGAAAGTAGAACAAGCCGGCGCGAATCAGATCGGCTATATCCATCTACGCGCCATGAGCTCCGACGACATCAACCAATGGGAGGAGCAATATTATCCAGTCTTCGACCGTCAGGGTCTCATCATCGACGTCCGGCACAACGGAGGCGGCAACATCGATAGTTGGATTCTCGGAAAGCTGCTGCGCAAAGCCTGGATGTACTGGCAGCCGCGCGTCGGCAAGCCGTATTGGAACATGCAGGCCGCCTTTCGCGGTCACCTGATCCTGTTATGCGACGAGCACACCGGATCGGACGGCGAGGCTTTCGCCGAGGGCTTCCGGCGGCTGGGCCTTGGAAAGATCGTCGGAACCCGCACCTGGGGCGGCGAAATCTGGCTGACCGGCAGCAACCTGCTCGCCGATCGCGGCGTCGCCACCGCCGCCGAGGATGGAGTCTTCGGCCCCGAAGGGAAATGGTTGGTGGAAGGTCATGGCGTCGATCCCGATTTCGTGGTCGACAATCTGCCCTTCGCAACCTTCAACGGAAAGGACGCCCAGCTCGAAGCCGCCATCCGCGAGTTACAGGAATTGATTCGCAAGCAGCCGGTGACCGTCCCGTCGCCGCCCCCGTATCCCGACAAAACGTACCACCCGCGCGGAGCCACAGGCTCGACGACCAGCGGAAACTAAGCTTTCGCCGGAGCG
>JBEKHQ010000285.1:0-5066 GCA_050012195.1 Bryobacteraceae bacterium
CAGTGGCCTTGCGGATTACTCCTGGCTTCGATTCACCCTCTGGGATTTTCTGGGCGAGTCGTTTGGAGCCGCTCTCTTTATCTGGCTGGGATTTCTCTTCAGCGACCGTGTTCAGGAGATTGGCGCGATTTTCGGCGACTTGACGTGGGCCATCCTCGGCGTTCTTGCCGCCGCGTTTCTCGGCTGGAAGCTGTTCGTCAGACGCTAATCGGATTGCCCTTACCGCGGGCGGATGGATGCCCCAACCACCGCACCCGCGCAGCACCAAAGCATCCAGCCTCCGAACACGCCGGCCACGCTAGGAGCCATGTTCGGAAACACCACCGAGAAGAACGTGCAGGAGAATGGATCGAGCAACAGCGTCGGCAGAGCAACCGAGGCCGCGCCGGCCAGCCACTGGTCCCGGCCGAGTTTGAAGCGCCTGCATAAACGGCGAACGATCCAAGCCATCAGCGGAAAACTGACCACAAACAGGATGAGCGTTCCCATCCAATCGCCTGGACGCAACAGGTGCTGGCCCGTTATCCTCAATGCGACGGTCGCGCCGCTCCAAATCGCCAGCCCGCAGAGAAAAAGACGCAAATCCATAATATGAACCAATAATCTCGCAATGGAGGAACGCATGCCACCATCCGAAGGTTTCTTAAAAACTGCTGACGGCGCTCGGCTGTATTTTCGCAAAACAGGAACCGGCCCGTATGTCATATTTCCGAATGGGCTTTATCTGTTCGACGATTTCGAGCGCTTCGCCGACCGGCGCACGCTGGTCTTCTATGACGTGCGCAATCGCGGCCGTTCCGATCTCGTTACCGACGGGTCGAAACTGGTCGGGAGCATCCCTCACGACGTCGACGATCTGGATGCCGTCCGCCGGCATTTCGGAATCGCGCGGTTTGACGTGATCGCGCATTCATATATTGGAGTATTGGCGACGCAGTATGCCATTAAGTACGCGCCTCACGTAAATCGCGCGGTGCTGATCGGCCCCATGCAACCGAACCCTGCCACCGAATACCCCGCGCATTTGACGGGCGCCGACGCCACGCTTTCCGAAGTGTTCTCCAAGCTCGGGCAACTGGCGCAAGAGCGGCAGTCCCGCGGCCTGCATGAGATCACGCAGCAGGATTGCGAGGAGTTTTGGTCCATCCTGCGGCCGATCTACGTCGTCAACCCGGCGGACGCCGGCAAAATCGCTTGGGGTCGCTGCGACCTTCCCAACGAGCGGAACTTCATGCAGTATTTCAGCGAGAATATTCTTCCGTCCATTCACCGCCTGCGCTTTTCGGCCGAGACGCTTGCGCCCGCGACGGCGCCGGTTTTGATCGTCCACGGCGCAAGAGACCGCAGCGCTCCCTACGGCGGCGGAAGAGACTGGGCGCTGATTTTCCCGAACGCCCGCCTTTTAACCGTCCAAAATGCAGCGCATGCTCCCTGGATTGAGGCGCCCGAATTGGTCCTCGGATCGATCGAGACTTTTCTCGACGGCGAATGGCCGAGCGCCGCTCAGAAACTGGTAAGATGACCTTTTCCAGAAAAGCCGATTAAACATCGCGTTTTGTGGGAAAGTGGTAGACACTGTATGGAATTGCCGGGTTGGCGCTCGATTCCGCCGTGGATTGTGCTCCTAATATCATCCTGCGTCTCGCCGGCCGCGGAATCCCACGACGTCGACTTAACGCGGCAAGCCCAGAGTGAGTTGTTCGCGGCTCGATACCAGAACGCCGCGGATCTATATCAAAAGATCGTCACCCGGGAGCCGGCGTTCGCCGACGGCTATTACGGCCTGGTCCGCGCGTTGCTGAAGGCGCATCGCGCCGGGGACGCTTATGTCGCCGCTGAGAATGGGCTGAAATCCGCGCCGCATACCGCGGGCGCCCTGTCTGCCGCGGGGCTCGCCAATTTCCGTCGAGGCGATGTCCAGCAAGCCGAGCAAAACTTCCTCGACGCCTACAAGCTCGATCGAAAGCATCCGGGCGCGCTGAACGGCATGGCGCTGATCTATGCCATGGTCTCGAAGTTCAAGACTGCGCGCGCCCTCAGCTCGGAAGCTTATGAGGGGGCACCAGGAGATCCCGCCCTAAGGCTCGCGCATGCCAATACCCTCAAAGGTGCGGAGCATATCGCGGAACTCGAGCGCGTTCTGGCGATTTACGATCCGCAAAGCGAGGAGGCCCACAACCTCCGCGCTCATATCGCGGCGGACCGAGCGGCCGGAGACCGGGTTCTCCGGCGCTTGACCAATTCACCCCAGAACGCTCGCATCAAACTGTTCTGGATTTTTGACGGCCCGAAACGGAAGCGAGGGCTCGGGATGCGCGTCCAACTGAATGGCCGTCACTCTGTGACTCTGTTGCTGGATACCGGAGCCTCGGGAATCAGCGTGTCCCCCAAAACCGCCGAGAAGGCCGGTCTCGAGATTCTGACCGAAGAAAGCTCTGAGGTCAAAGGGATCGGCGACGAGCGCCCCCAGGCATCGTTGCGCTATCTCGCGGCCGAGGTTCGCGTCGGAGACATTGTCTTCGCCGACTACCCGGTATCCGTTTTCCAATCCGCCCGAACCGCTGATTTCGACGGGTTGATCGGAGCCGACGTGTTTCAACATTACCTGGTCGGCATCGATTTTCTCAACACCGACCTTTCTCTCGATGCTCGCTCCAACGACCAGCAGGCCGCGTCCGATGAGCCGCAAGACCCTATCGCGCCGCTGCCCGGCTTTACCCAGACCTACCGACTTGGAGATCACCTGAATGTTTTTACATCCGCGAATGACGGCCCGCCGGAGCTGTTTTTGATCGATTCCGGCTCTTCGTCCAATCTGATCGATACGGAATTCGCGCGCGCCTCTACCTCGGTGTACCGCGATGATCGCACCGTCATAAAAGGAGTGCAGGGAAAAGTCGATCACGCCTCCAGAGCATTGCGGATTACTCTCCTTTTTGCGGGATTCCGGCAAGAGAACACGGACTTGATCGCCATGAGTTTCGACAAGATGAACGATTCAAGGGGCGTGGGCATCGCCGGCATCTTGGGCCTTCCGGTGCTCGAGCACTTGAAGCTGACCATAGACTACCGAAGCGGTACGGTCCGCTTTGAGAAGAAGCAATGATGCACAAATCCCTAAGCACCCTCGCCATGGTCCTCGTCGCCGCGCCGCTGAGTCACTCGCCGGCCGGCGCGCAGACCTTGTCCGCCAAGGACGTTCTCGTTAAGGGCAGCGCTGCTTATTCGCATCTCTCGGCGATCCACGTAACGGCGAAGCGAGAGGAGTCGGTCTATCAGGCCGGCCGCTCCGGCGTTCTTGATTCGGAATGCGAAATCTCGCTCGAAGGCGCGCATCGGTACGTTGCCCGGCTCAAGCAGAACGGCCAGGATGCCATCGTCGTCAGCGATGGCGACAATACCTGGAAGGCGCTGGCCTCGCGCAAACAGTGGGCTCAAATGGCCGCTGCCTCCGCCGCCTCCGATGACGACTCCGATGTCGGCGCCGCTCCGCAACGGGACCTTCAGGGGTTTTTGACATCCACCTTGCTGCACCAGTACCTCGCGATCGCCCGGCAATCCGATAGTCCGGAATTCTCCCACGACGAGGACGTGAAGCTAGCCGGCGCGAAGATTCCCTGCTACGTGGTTCGCTCGCGCATCGGCGCAGTCGAGTATCAGCTCTGGATCGATAAACAGCGTTTCCTGGTGCTCGAATACCGCGAGCGGGGGCAAACTTCGGGAGTCCAGGTGGATCGCCGTGTCAAGATGAGCGCGGTGGACATCAACCCCGCGCTGCGAAACGCGATTCAGTCCGTCGCCGCCGCGAATTAACGCCAAATCTATTGCGTGGCGATGATTTTCGAATCCACTTGGAACTTGCGGTAATTGCTCCACACCAGCTCCTGCTCCACCGAGAGCTTCTTCACCAGCCCGAGCCGCGCGGACCCGCTCACAAACTCGCGCCGAGGCAGCCAAAGCTCGTCGTTGACTCGCGTTTGCTCGAATACCAGCTTCGCGCCCGGATTCAAACGCGCCAGGAACAGCCCCCAGGAAATGGTCGCCGTGGTTTCCGCCTCGATGCGCACCCACTGATACTCGGCTTTGTCGATCCACAGTTTGCCTCGGACTTTGAGCAGCCCCGCCGCATCTTTGTCTTTCGGTTTATAACCGGTCTTGGGGGTGGCCGTGATCACCCAAACTTCCGCCCCTTCGACATTCTGCTCGCCTTCCAGATGGAAATCGTACAGGTCCGGGACTTCGCGCAAGAACTCGCGGTCTTTCTCGCGTTCCTTTTCGTCCTTCGCCAGTCGGCGCTCGCGTTGCTCGGGCGTTTCGCGCTCCAACTTGACCAGCGCCTTGTCCAATTTCTCCTGCTCGCGGCGCTGCTCGTCGGCCGTCAACTCGGCGCCATCGTGCTTCAACATGCGTCGATGCGGCTGGCCATAGATGACCACGGTTTCCCATTCCTTGGACTCCTCGGATTTCGCGCGCCCGGAACCATCCAAATGCCGTTCAGTTTCGCGCGCGATCCAGGTGTAGTCCTTCATGCGAAGCCAATTGGCCTGGTCGAGCTCCACCGATTTTTGAACGATCTGGCGAGGGTCTTGCGCGCGAGCTCCACTGACTGATAGGACCAGCGCCGCGAGCACGAAGGTCAGCCGCATCGGTGAACCTCTAGTTCCGAGACCACTGTTGTCCGATGCGCGTTGTCACCACGCGCTCCGGATGGCTTCCCGCGGCTTCGACGAAGCGCTCCACGGGTTCGAAATACGGCTCGCGGCTGAGCCGAAAAGTCTGATGATGCACCGGCATCAGGAAATCGGCGCAGCAATCTAATCCCATCCGCCAGGCCTCCTCGGGCGTGCAATGCACGCGAATCCAAGGATCGTACGCGCCGATCGGCAGGATGGCGAGATCCAACGGCCGCGAACCACGCGCGGCCCGGAAGGAATCGGTGGCCGCGGTATCGCCGCCGAACACCACGCGATGACGGTCCGTCTCGATGAGGTAGCCGTTGTAACCTCGATGCACGTCGGTCTGCAGCCGAGCGCCCCAGTGATTCACGCGGATTCCCAGGATGGACG
>JBEKHQ010000286.1:0-5062 GCA_050012195.1 Bryobacteraceae bacterium
CTCGATTCTTCTGAGCGCGGCCGACACTACCCCGACGGCATATACCATCCAAACCGTGGCGGGGAGTAACGCAGTGGGGGACGGCGGTCCGGCCGTGAACGCGTTGCTGAGCCAGGCCGAAGGCGTCGCCGTGGACAGTCTGGGCGCAATCTATGTCGCGGACGCGCTGGACAATCGCGTTCGCAAGGTCACACGCGATGGTGTCATTCACACGCTCGCCGGTACCGGCATCGCGGGCTTCTCGGGAGATGGAGGTCCAGCGAATGCGGCCCAGCTTTCCCAGCCTTACGGGATTGCGCTGGATCCCGCCGGCAATCTCTACATCGCGGATCTAGGAAATGCGCGCGTCCGAAAGGTGACCGCCGACGGCAATATCCAAACTGTTGCCGGTGGGGGTGCCATCGTTCCAGGCGGCAATGGCGACGGAGGGCAGGCGGTGAACGACCAACTGCTTGAACCTCGCAACGTCGCCGTGGGGCCAGACGGCACGTTGTATGTCTCCGACTTCGGCGCGAATCGCGTCTACCAGATAACGCCTGGCGGCACGCTGACGACGCTGGCCGGTAATGGAAATGCGGGATTCGGCGGCGACGGCGGCCCCGGAACGCTCGCGCAGTTGAAGGCGCCCGCGGGCCTGGCAGTGGACGCAAGCGGCACGGTCTACATCGCCGACAGCGGAAACAATCGCATTCGGAAAGTTTACCAGGGGGTGATCGGCACCGCCGACAGCGTCGTCAGTCCAACGGGTCTCGCGATCAGCGCTTCCGGTTCGCTGTACATTGCCGCCCCTAGTTACGCCGGGACGGTGAACCAGGCTTTCGGCGGCGTCCCTTCGGCGAACGACATCGCCGTCGACCAAAACGGGAACGCTTATGTCACAACCGGCCAATTCGTGCTCGAAATCGCCAGCTCCGGCGCGGTGAGTGCCGTGGCCGGAAGCGGAGCATCCATCTATTACGGAGGGGACGGTGGTGCAGCGACCGCCGCGCGGCTATACACACCCACCGGGATCGCGGTGGATAGCGCCGGAAACTGGTACGTTGCCGACGCGGGCAACAATCGCATCCGCAAGATCACGCCGGCGGGCATCATCAGCACCATCGCAGGGACGGGCCAGCCGGGGTCAGCGGGAGACAATGGATTCGCGACGGTGGCGCAACTCAACGCGCCGCGCAGCGTGGCGGTGGATTCCCAACTCAATGTCTACGTCGCGGACACGGGCAATAACTCCATCCGCGTGATCACGGCTTCGGGAGTCATTTCGACGATTGCCTCGCAGTTCAACGATCCCGAGTACGTCGCGGTGGCGCCGGATGGGACCTTGTATGTCGCCGATGCCGGAAATAACCGCGTGGTCAAGTTGAGCCAGGATGGAACCATGAGTACGGTCACGCAGGTTGTGGGGCCCGTGGCGGTGCTGCCCGACTCCTCCGGCAACGTATACATCAGCGGCCCCACCGAGGTTGTGGAGGTTTCGTCAAAGGGCACGGCCACTACCGTACTGGGGGGATTGGCGGCGCCGCGCGGCCTGGTCCTCACCGCCGACGGCAGCCTGCTGATCTCGGAAATGGGGACGAACGTCATCCTGAGGCTAAGCCCGGCAGGGGCGCAAAGCATGATCGCCGGCACGGGCGTGGCCGGTTTTTCGGGGGACGGAGGCGCGGCTGACGCTGCGCAATTGAATACGCCGTCGGACTTGGCGATCGATTCGAGCGGCAACATTCTGATCGTGGATTCCGCCAATAATCGCGTTCGCGAGCTGACGCCGTCGGCTGTCGCGTCGCCCGCGGCGACCACGGTGAGTGTTGTGAACGCTGCCAGCATGCTGCCCGGATCGGTGGCGCCCGGCGAGATTATCACGATATTTGGCTCCGGATTTGCGGCTAATCAAACCCAGCTTCTATTTGACGGCAATCCCGCGACGATCTTTTATACCGGCGCGGATCAGATCAACGCGCTGGTCCCCGCCACTCTCAAGGCGGGCTCCATTACCGAGATCAGTATCGTGGTCAACGGCGCGAAGATCGCCGACTTTAATTCCAGCGCCGCCGCGGCGCTACCGGGCATTTTCACGATGGCGAACGGAATGGGACAGGCTGCGGCGAACAACCAGGATGGCAGCATCAACTCGGCGACAAACCCGGCCGCGCGCGGTTCCATCGTCACGCTGTATGCCACCGGAGAGGGCGTAAACGTAAGCTCGGTCGGTCTCACGATCGGCGGTTATGCGGCCAAACTTCTTTATGCCGGCCCCGCGCCGGGTTTTCCGGGGCTGATGCAGATTAACGCGCAAGTCCCGACGGGGTTCCTGGCGCCGGGCATCCAGCCGGTGATTCTAACGGTGGGGAACGTCGCCAGCCAGAGCGGCGTGACCATCGCGCTGGATTAAGCCCGTTAACCCGGATACTTTCCCGGCAACGGACGCCGGACGAAATACAAACATTTCGCGAATAATCTTGAACCGCTCCGCCCGCTCGCGCGTTATAGCAAGTAATGCCGATCGATGACGTTGTGCAGGATTTTCGGGTTGCGCTCCGTCGTCTTCGCCGAACTCCCGGATTCACGGTCGTAACGATTGTCACGCTCGCCTTGGCCGTCGGCGCCACCACCACTACCTTCAGCGCTCTCAATCACTTCCTGTTCCGACCGCTGCCCGTGGAGCGGCCCAAGGAGCTTGTGTTCTTGAATAGCGGGGCTTGGGGAGGACCCTCGCAGTCCTATCCGAACTACCTCGATTTTCGGGACCGCAATCGCACGTTTTCCGGTTTGATCGCTTATCGCATCGCGCCGGTGGCGCTGAGCCAAGGCGGCAAAAACACGCATCTTTGGGGAGACGAAGCCACGGGCAACTATTTCGATGTGCTGGGAGTGCGGCCTTTCCTGGGCCGCGCGTTCACGCCGGACGACGATCGCCGGGGCTCGCCCAGCGCCGTGATCGTTCTCAGCTACAGCGCGTGGCACAACCGTTTCGCCGCCGATCCAAACATCGCCGGAAAAACGGCTAAGCTCAACGGGCTGGATTACACCATTATGGGCGTCATGCCGAAGGGCTTTTTCGGAACCGAGATCATCTTGACGCCCGAGTTTTGGGTCCCCCTGGCGATGGAGCCGCGAATCGAGCCCGGAAATGACTGGCTGGATCGGCGCAGAACAAGGAATCTCTGGGTGACCGGCCGTCTGAAACCAGACGTGACCGAGCGCCAGGCCGAAGCCGATTTGAACGCCATCGCCGCGGATCTCGCGCGCGTGGACAAGGACAACGAGGGAATGCGGATCAATCTTTCGCCGCCCGGTTTGGCGGGAGACTTCTTGCGCGGCCCCATCATCGGGTTCGCGTCGGTTCTGATGGGCGTGGCCGGCCTGGTGCTGGTGATCGCCTGCGTGAACATCGCCGGCATGTTGCTGGCGCGGGCCACCGAGCGGCGCAAGGAGATTTCCATTCGTCTGGCGCTCGGCGCGCCCAAATGGAAGCTCGTCCGGCAGCTCCTGGTCGAAAGCCTGCTGCTCGCCATGGCGGGCGCGGTGGCGGGTCTCCTGCTGGCGGTTTGGATTCTCCAGCTTCTGGCCGCGATTCGCCTTCCGATCGATGTTCCGGTGGTAACATCGCTGGAGCTGGATGGACGAGTGCTCGCGTTCGCTGTGGGCGCCTGCGTCTTGACGACGATTCTGTTTGGCCTCGCGCCCGCGCTTCACGCCGTCCGCGTGGATCTGGTTCCGGCGCTGAAGAACCAGTTGTCGGAGCGCTTCCGCAGGATCCAAGCGCGCGACTTGCTGGTGGCGGCGCAAGTAGCGCTATCGCTGATGCTGCTGGTCGGGACGCTTTTGGTGGTGCGAAGCCTCGAGCGCGCCGCCACCATCGACGTCGGCTTCAATCCGCGCCACGCCGTGGCGGTATCCTTCGATGTCGGGCTGAACGGATACAGCGAAGACCAGGGCAAAGCGTTCGAGCGACGGCTGCTTGACCAGCTTAGCCAGATGCCTGGGTTCGAAGCGGTGGGGATCACGGACTCGATTCCGCTCGGCGTCGGCGAATCGACCACAAGCGCCTATGGCGAGGGCAAACCCGTTCCGAAACGAACGGAGGCGCCGAGCCCCTACTATTACGACGTCACGCCGGGATACTTTCGCGCCATGCAGACGCGCCTGATTGCGGGGCGCGATTTCGACGAGCATGATCGCGCGGACAGCAAGCGCGTGGCGATCGTGAATCAGGCCCTCGCCCAGCGATTGTTTCCCGGCGAGAACCCGATCGGCAAACGCTTTCGCACCGCGCCCGATCGCGGCGCTTGGACCGAGATCGTCGGCGTCGCGCAGGACGGCAAGTATCAATCCTTGAACGACGTCTCCGAACCCGCTCTCTTCTGGCCGCGCTCGCAGAACTACAATTCGACAATTTCGGTGATCGTTCGCTCGCCGCTCGCGGGCGACGATGTCGTTCGCCGAGTTATACAGGTGGTCAACTCGCTCGATCCCGCCTTGCCGTTTTTCCAATCCGGCAGTTTGCAAGAGCACATGAGTTTCCCACTGATGCCGGCTCGCATCGCAGCGAGCATGCTGGGCGCGTTCGGATTCCTGGCCGTGATTCTGGCCGCCACCGGGGTTTACGGAACGCTCGCTTACGCCATCTCCCGCCGGACGCGCGAGATCGGAATTCGCGTGGCCATCGGCGCAACCGGCGGCGACGTGCTCAAGCTGGTGCTGCGCCGGTCGGCGTTGATCTTGGTATGCGCCAGTTTTCTGGGTGCGTCGCTGACGCTCGCGCTCGGCCGGTTCTTTTCGCCGATCCTGTACGGAGTGAGTCCTCGCGATCCCGCTACCTACGCGCTGGCGTTGTCGTTGATGGCTTTGGTCGGAATGTTTGCGTGCTTATTGCCGGCCCGCCGAGCATTGCGCGTTCAGCCCGCCATGGCGTTGCGCGAGGATTGATCTTCATTCAATCCGGCCGTCGCGCATCCGCACCAACCTGTGGCCATAAGCGGCGGCCTCGGGATTGTGAGTAATCATCAAGATGGTCTGGCCGGTGCGCTCGTTCAAGTCACGCAGCAGACCGAGCACGGCGTTC
>JBEKHQ010000287.1:0-5055 GCA_050012195.1 Bryobacteraceae bacterium
TATCGCCCGTCATCTGGCCGCCGATCAAGGAATAGAGGTTGAAGTCAAGATCGCCTTCCTCCAGCGCCTTCGCGTCCTCGCTTGCGGTACGCCGCACCTGCGCCGCATATAGATTGACTAATTTGAACAAGCGCTCCCTGGCGGAGATCTGCCGGCTGAAAGCCTCTTCGAAAAACAGCAGCACTTTGTCGCGCAGTGATCGCAGGCCGGAGGTCATGATAAAGAATGAATAGCCGGGGCCTTGGTAGGTGGCCGCCTTGCGGGCGGTCAGCGCTTCGGAACCCGATACCACGCGAGTGTCGGCAATTCCCACCAGGCCATCTTCGACAATAACCCCGAGACAAAATGTCATTCGATTTCCTTGTTATCCTCAGCCTATCGCCGCGCTGAAACTCTGAAAGAGCTTCATTTGGTTTGGATCGACGCGCGCCTGATCTTCAGGGTGCCACTGCACGGCAAGCACGAACCGCCGCTCTGGATGCTCGAGCGCTTCTATCGTCCCGTCCTCGGGATCGAACGCGGACACCCGCAAATTGCCGGCCACCGTCCTCACCGCCTGATGATGACGCGAGTTCACTTGCCATGTATCCGTGCCCGCGATCGTGGAGAGCAGCGTACCCGGCCGGATGGTCACTCGGTGCGCGGGCAACTCGTGGCTCGTGTCAGTCCGTTGATGCCGGTCGAGCGGGTTCAGGTGCTGGATCAGCGTGCCCCCCTGACTCACGTTCAGAATCTGAAGGCCGCGACAGATCGCCAGGATCGGCAGATCTTGCGCGAGCGCCTCTTCCACCAGCGCCGCTTCGACGGCATCTCGCTCCGCATCCGGCCGTTCCGTTTCCGCTTGTATTGTTTCGCCGTAGAGCGCCGGATCGACATCCGATCCGCCGGTCAGGACTAAGCCCGATGAATCGCCCAGAGACAGCGGTCGATTCGCTTCGCGCAACACGGGATCGAGTCCGGCGGCGAGCAGCGCATCTTCGTACGGCCGTACCTTGTCAGGCTTCCTGTAGACTACGAGCACCTGTTTGTTCACAGCTTCAGCTTGTCGCGATTCGAGCGGGGCGTAACCGCCATTGTCTCATTTTTCGCGGCGAAGGCTTTGCGAACGAAGAAGCTCTCCTCGCTTTCGGTTAGACTGATACTGTTGGCGGCTGAAGGATCTCCGTCGCTCATTGCCCCGCCGGCAAGGCGCCATCGATCGTTGGTATGGGTGGGAGCTAATGCTGATCCGAGTAGGCTACGACATCGAATTTGAGATTCCCGCGCCCGTTCCGATGGTCGCGATGCTGAATGTGCATCCCTCGAGAATCGTGGACCTGCGGGAGCCCGACGAACTGCGACTCACCCCGGCGGTTCCGCTTGAAATTTATCGCGACTCGTTTGGCAACATCTGTTCTCGTTTCGTCGCGCCGGCCGGTCAGATTCGGCTCTACAATTCCACTCTGATCGAAGACTCGGGCGTTCCCGATCCGGTAAATCCAGGAGCGCGCCAATCGCCTGTCCAAGATCTGCCGCCGGAAGTACTCCGTTTTCTGCTGGCTTCGCGTTACTGCGAAGTCGACCAACTCATGGACACCGCCGGAACCCTGTTCGGAGGAGCCGCGCCGGGATGGTCCGTGGTACAAGCGATCTGTGACTGGGTGCACGCGAATATCACCTTCGGCTACCACTTCGCCAGTCCCACCAAGACGGCTCGCGATGTGTACGGGGATCGCTGCGGGGTCTGTCGCGATTTCCAGCATCTCGCGGTTACCTTTTGCCGTTGCATGAACGTTCCGGCCCGCTACGCCTCCGGTTACCTGGGCGACATCGGCGTTCCCGTGACGCTGCCGATGGACTTCAGCGCGTGGTTCGAGGTCTACCTGGAGGATCGCTGGTGGACGTTCGATGCGCGCCACAACTTCCCGCGAATCGGCCGCGTGCTGATGGCCACCGGCCGCGATGCCGCCGACGTGGCGATTACCACGTCGTTTGGTCCCAACATCCTAAAAACCTTTACGGTTGTGACCGATGAAGTGAAGCCTGCATGAATCACTTCTTCGCCGGCGGTTCGGCCGAATCCGGATTGCCCCCAGGCACAGACCCGCCGAGAAACAATTTGCGCCCATCGCTGAACGTGAGCTTCGCGCCCACCGCTCGATTCGCGCCGTCCTTGGCCTGATAGCCCTCCACCGTGATCTCGGTTCCCGGGGGCAGGGAATCCTTGTTGAAGCCCAGCCGGAATAAAGAATTCGGACTGCCGCCTTCAATCATCCAAGTCACCGTCTTGTCGTCCGGGCCTTTCACATCCAAGTGAATCCAGGAATGCGGATTGGTCAATTCCCATCTTGCGACCACTCCCTGCAATTTGAGCGGCTTGTTGATATCGAATTCCGCCGAGAAGGAGTGATGCGCCCACAACGGCGCCGCGGCCAGGATGAGACCGACAATCGGAACTATTTTCATTTTCCGGCCTGCTTTGCCTCTTCGGCGCGCGCTGCGCTGAGCGTGTTCGCCAGGCCGTAGTTCCCCTCGTGACAGGCGAACTCGTACAGCGGACCCTGAATCCTGGTCATCGGCAGCTCGGCTGTCCAGGGCCTGACCCACGTCGCTGGATCATCCACCGTGAAGCGGTACAGGATCGTGTCCGCGTCCAGCATTGTGAAGCGCTCTACCACATGCAGGCTTTCGGTGGATCCCATGAACCTCGTTTTATCGGTGAAGTTGGTCGTGTCCACTACCAGCGTGTTGCCCTCCCAACGGCCCCGCGAGTCGCCCATGTACTCGTGGATATTGGGACCCACGTGCGGACGGCCGTCCAGGGGGATGATGCGTACGTCGTGGATCTCCTCCTGCAGGATCGCCACGTAGCCCGGTCCCTGCTGGAACTGCAGATTGCTGTTGTAGGCTTCGGGAAGCATGGGCGGCCCCTCCGTCATGAAGATACAACGTTCGCTCAGCGGCCGGTTTTCAGGGCCGTCGTAGGGGCCCGCGCCGCTGTGCTTCCTCGCCTCCGCGCGCGCCGCCGCTCTCTTCACCGCCTCCGCCGTGAGCGGCGGAGTTTTTCCATCGGGCGGATCCACAATCAGCGAAGTTCGGTGGTTCAAAGCGTGCTTGGCCTGAGTCTGGTCGAGACCGAACTGCAGGAAATCATAATGCGCGATGGTCCCTCCGAGAACCTCCACACCCTTGGGTTTTTCCGCCTGCTTTTCCACTTCCGCGAGTTCCCGGTCCGTGAAATATTCTTTTCCGGCAAGCTCGGCCGGGCGCTCCAGCGGTGTGATGGAAACGTTCGACCAGAATCCCTGGAGGTCCGGCTGGCCGTCCGGCGTGCGTGCTGGAGTCCAAGCTTGGCCACGGACCAAGGTGGGCGCCAGCAACCCTGCCGCGATCGCAATGGCAAGCGCGCTCCTCAAACCGGCCAGTCGATGCCGCATTTCAGTTGTTCGGTTTCTTGCGAAGATGCCCGTAGATCACCTCTTCGGAGAACTCGATGCATCGGAATTCCAAAAGCTGCGCATTTTTCTCCACTCGCCGATAGAGAGGCATGCTGATCTTCCAGGGCCGCGAAAATACTTTCGGATCCTCGATGACGGCCTCGTAGACTAGGGTATCAGGGCTGCGAGGCGTGTAGCGTTCCACCACGTGCAACGCGTCGCTGTGGAAGTCCCCGGCCCGGTCGAACCAGGTCTGATCGTTCAGAGCCGTTACATCCACCACCAGCGTCTCGCCGTCCCAATGGCCCACCGACCAGCCCATCCAACTCGGCGCGGGACTCGGCCCGGGATCGTACAGCGGAATGGTGCGAACGGCGCCGGCATATTGATAGGCGATCATGATCGACTTGGCGCCTTGAATAATTTGGAACGGCTGGGGCATATAGGTGGCTCGCGGCACGCCGGGCAGATAGCACTTGATTTCCGGGTCGCCGGTCAGCCGATTCGCGAAGTTCTCCCGCTGCTTCTTCGCTGCTTCCGGTAAGTAAGGGATCTCGCCGCCCTCCACTACGGCCAATCCTGGAGGAATTGCATCCGTCGCTCCGAGCGCTGCCACTGGTCCCGGCGCCGCCGAATGCTCCTGGATGTCCCAATTGGCGGTGTTGAGGGCTTGCCAGATGCCGTTCAAGTCGGGTTTGCCGTCGGCCGTGCGCGGCGCCCGGTAGGAGGCGGTTTGGCTGCCGGCGGGTGACGCGAGCAGTGAGACCGCAACCGCCAGCGCCGCTATCATCGAGCTTGTCAGGCGTCCGCCTCGCTATTCCCTTGATTTCTCCGGCAATGATCTCTCCGGCAACGCACGGCGAAAATCCTTCCCATGCTTCCTGTGAGCGGGGCCGGCGCGGCGTTGCGGCCTGGCAGCGTGGAGGGCCTGACCGACGCGTGCGGATGACTGCGGGAATCCCGACACGCTGATCGTTGCCATGATGTTAAGCGCTTCGTTGGTGTTGAAGGCAACGTAGACATCGCCGTTTTCCAAACCGCTGGTCGGGAGCTTGAAATTAACCTGATATAGCCCCGCAAACCCGGGCGCAAGGCCTCCGTACGTGACGGTAGTCTCGGCCGGCGAATCCACCCCGTCGTCCAGATCCACGACAATATCCTGGTATTCGTCGCTGTAGCTCAACGGGTTGCTGGGACCGCCCGCGCCATCGGCCACTTGCGGCGTCACGGTTCCAAGACCGTTCATGAACAGCAGGACCGTCTCGCCGGGAACGGCCGGGCTTCCGTCCGTTACCTCGGTGAAATCTTTGTGCAGGATCGCTCCCGGCCCGATGCCGTTCTCGGTGAGCGTGTAAAGCCCCGGCGACGTGTTATCGATGTACACCGTTACCGTGTTGGACTGCGACCCGTTCACCACCACCTGAAAAGTCGCAAAATAACTGCCCGAAACCTCGTAGGGAATCAGAGCGCTGATCTGGTTCTGACTTACCAGATAGACCGGCGCCGCCTGCCCATTGACCATCACCTGCACGCCGCCCAGCGTGGTGGGAATCGGGAGCACCTGGTCAACTTGAGTAGCGACGCCGAAGTTTCCATACAGGCTCACCAGCTCTCCGGGAGAGTAAGCGTTCGTGATGGG
>JBEKHQ010000288.1:0-5026 GCA_050012195.1 Bryobacteraceae bacterium
ATCCGTATGGCGTTCAGTTTGAAGCCGCCGATCGAACCAGCCGGCGAATTCTCGGACATGAATTCCTGCCGCTGGCCTCGGGAAATCCCGCGCATCGAGAGCAAGCACTCAAGGCTTGCCCCGACCTGGACCAGGTTGCGATCTACGTAACGGATGTGTTGATCGCGGACCTGCTCATGAATGCGGGCGTCCGGCCGGATCTGCTGCTGGGGCATAGTTTCGGGGAATTGGCCGCACTGGCCGCGGGAGGCGCCTACTCCTTCGAGACCGGCCTCAAGATGGTCTGCCAGCGTTCAATTGCGCTCCAGCCCCTGCGGGCAGCGGGCAAGATGGCGGCGGTTTCTTGCGGAGCCGAACAGGCAGCCAAGCTGATTCAGGCGAGCGGCGGGCGGACCCTCGAAATCGCGGTGGTCAACCACGATCGCCAAACTGTGATCTCCGGCGAGGCCCTCGAGTTGCGCGCGTTGGGCGAAGCGGCTGCGCCCCAGGGCATCAATCTTACGATCCTCAGGTCGCGTTATCCGTTCCATTCGGATTTGCTTGCCCCGGCGGCCGCGCCCTTCCGCGCCTCGTTGTGCTCGTATGCGTTTCAACCTCCCGCCATTCCCGTGTACTTGGGCACCGAGGACAAGTTTTACGGAACGGAGTGCGACTTGGCCGATGCGTTATCGGCCCAGTTCACCCGGACGCTGGACTTCGCATCCATTCTGCGCAAGCTCTACGAATCCGGTTATAGCCGCTTTATCGAGTGCGGCGCGGGGGACATGCTGACCGGCATTGCGTCGAAAGTGTTGAACGGAAGGGCGGGGTTGATCTGCCGGGCGTCCGCGCATCCTGACACGGGCGTGGCGGCAGGCAGCGCGGCCATTTTCAAGGAATTCGAGCGCGGCTTGCCGGCGCAAGCGGTGGATGCCGTTCCGGAATTGATCCGGGACGTGCAGGCCGTCCTGAAGCGGACCTCCGAGGTTTTGGAGAAAGTGGCCGTGCCGAGAGTGGCCCCGGTCCTCCGTCTGCAGCCCGCGGGCGAAGCGAAGCCCCAACCCCAGGCCGAGGCGCTGCCCCACGAGCCGATCGCGATTGTCGCCCTGGGCTGCGTTCTACCCGGAGCGCGCAATCCGGAAGAATATTGGGATCACATTTTGCACGGCCTGAGCGGAATAGTGGATCCGGCTCGAGAAGACCCCACCCTGGCTCGGGATTTTCTAGCCGGGCGGAACGGCGCGGACTTCACCATCGTTCCCGATAAAACCTACACGCTGCTGCACGGCAGCGTGGGCGCCATCGCCTATGACGCGAGCCTGCTTTCCGCAACCATCGACGAAGCTCGTTTCGACAGCTTTTCGAGAGCCGAGAAACTGCTCGCTCTGGCAACCGCGCAGAGCCTTGCGGCGCTTAAGACCAGTCTGGCGCGTTACGCGGGCGACCGTCTGCAGTGCATCGTAGGAGCCTCCGGCGATGGCTGCGCGGAATACGACGAAGCCCTGTTCCTCGACAGCTTACAGGAACGGCTGCAGGCGGTGGAGCCGGATCCCGGACTGCGCACGAAGTTTTCCGCCGTTTTGAAGAAAGCTTGGTCCAGCCGGTTCACGGGCACCCCGGGCGCCAAATTGCAGGAAGTGGTTAACACGGTGCTCGGCCGGCCGGTCCGCATGTACGTTGTGGACGCCGCCTGCTCTTCGTCGTTGTACTCCATCCACCTGGGCATGCGGGCTCTGCAGAATCGTAGCGCGGATGCGGTGCTGGCCGCGGGTGTATTCGCGCCGGGACCGGCTAATAGCGCCCTTTTCGCGCAGTTCCGCGGCTTAACACCGGAGGCCAGCCGGCCCTTGGACGCGGCCGCCGACGGCGTGGTCTTTGGGCAGGGCGCCGGCGTCCTGGTGCTGAAGCGATTGACCGACGCCGTAGCCGATGGGGACCGCATCGTGGGCGTGGTCCGAGCCGTCGGCGTATCGAGCGACGGCAAGAGTCCCGCCATCAACGTGCCCCAGAGTAAGGGGCAAGCCCTGGCGGTTCGTCGCGCCTATGAAAGATCGGGGATCGACGTAGATACCATCCAATATGTCGAAGCTCACGCCACTGGTACGCCGGTTGGCGACGCGGTCGAGTTTCAAGCCCTGCGCGAATCAATTCCGAGAACCGCCGGCATGGCTCCGATCGAGCTCGGCAGCATCAAGTCCTTAATCGGCCACACCGGCTGGGCGGCGGGCGCGGCTTCGGTCATCAAGCTGTGCAAGGCGTTCGAGACCCGGACCGTCCCCGGCCAGTTCAACTTCAACCGCACCGGCCCGGAGATCCCACTCGAAGGATCTCAGTTCACCATTTCCAAGACCTCTCATGCCTGGCCCGAAAACGTGGCTGGGGCTCCGCGGCGCGCCGCCATTAACGGTTTCGGGTTCGGGGGAACCAACGCGCATTTGGTTCTCGAGGAATACGACGCGATTTATCACAAGAAACTTTGCGGTCGCGCGCCGGCAACCGTGCCCGCGAAACTGGCCGTGATTCACTGGGCGTCGCTGTTTCCAGCGCGCCAGGAACTTGCCGAGGCGTCGCCCAACGGGGAGCGCCGGTTTGATCGGAAGCTCCTGCGTCTGCCCAAGGGAAAGATGCTGCTTCCCGACGTCCGAGAGCACATGGATCCCGGCCAGTATCTGGTATCGCTGGCGGCCGAGCAGGTGCTCGCAAGGATTCCAGATCAGTGGCCCAAGCTGCGCGGCGAGATCGGCGTGGTGCTGGGCGTGGAGGGCAAGACCGATTGCGGCATGCGGGTCAACCAGCGGATTTTATTCGACCGGCTGCGGCGTCTCGTATCGGAATGCGCGGAAAATGGTTTCCAAAAGGATTCGCTCCGGATTCTCGACCAGCTAAGCGCCGCGATTAAGAACGATATTATCCCCTCGGGCCCTTACACGCTGCCGGGTCTGATGCCCAACTTGGTGGCGGGCCGTGTCACCCAGATGTTCGATCTGCACGGTCCCAACATCGTGGTGGATATGGGCGCCAACTCTTTGTTCCAGTCGATCGCTGTCGCCGCCGATTTTCTGGCGCACCGGGAGTGCAAAATTGTATTGGCCGGCGGAGTGAACGCCGCTCAAACCAGCCCCGAGCACTTCGAAGGCGCGTTCATGCTGGCGTTGACGACCCCGGAGATCGCCAAGCAATACGACCTTCCGGTCGAGTGCTACCTCAGCATCGGGGAAGATGGAGAGGTCCAGGCCGCATCCACGGAGTCCCGGAATTATCGAGGCGCGCACGGGATGGTCGAAATTTCACGGGCGCTGACGAACCATAACGGGCACCCGATTGGTTTGCGCGGGACCCCGGTTTCCAATCCTGCTCGCGCGAGCGCCGCCAGTGCGCCTGCTTTTGATAGCAGCTGGGGCGCGACGCACAGTCCGTATGTTTACGTGCAGGGCACGCCGATTTACTATTACACGCCGGTCATGGTTCCCGCCGAACCCGAGATAGCTCCGCGCCCGGTGTCCTTGCGATCGCGGAAGCTGCTGTTCCTCACGGACCGTCCCGAGCGCTGGGTCGAATTGGAACGCTCGGGGGCGCTCGCCGGATTGAATTTCCAGGTTCTGGGTCCGATGGAATCCGAAGAAAAACTCGCGGCTTCCCTCGACCGATTGAGCGGCGCCTTTGACACGATTATCGCGGTGCAGAGTTTGGACGATTCCACCGGATCGTCGATTCTCGCCAGCCGCTACCCGGCTCTGCCGGACTTGTTGTTCGCCGCGTGCAAGCACGCCTACGCGCGGATCGAGAGCGGGCAGGTCTGGGTCGCATCGGTCAGTCTTAACGCCTTCCGGTCGCGGCATCTGGATCCTCATACCGGTCTTACCGCCGGTTTTCTCAAGGCCTTGGCCCGTGAGTTGCCCGGCGCGGTTTGCCGCATCGTCAACACCGACGAGAGCAATTTGAACACGGCTCTGCGCCAAGTGGAAGCGGAATTCGGGCGGCCGTACGACGGATCCGAAATTTGTTACCGAGGCGGCAAGCGACATTCGATCACGCTGGCAAAAATGGAGCGGCTTGCCGATGCCTCCGGCCCGGCGCTGGATCGAAGCTCCGTGGTTTTGGCGACCGGCGGCGGACGCGGCGTAACCGCCGTGCTGGTCGAAGAATTGCTCAGCCGCTTCGGATGCACAGTGATCGCGCTGGGGCGGACCGACCCGGCTTCGGCGCCGCCGCATATTCTGGCGATGGACGAAGCGCAGCTGGTGGAATACGAGGCGCAATTCTACAAGGAACAGATCGCGCGCGGCACGGGAAAGAAGATCATCGAGCTGAAAAAGGAGTACAAGAGCTACCAGTCCGCGATCGAAGTGAATCAAACCGTGCGCCGGTTGTCGGCGCTACCCGGCCGGTTCGAATACATCAGCACGGACCTCACCGACCATCAGAGCGTGGAGGCGATCGTCGAATCCCTGTTCCACAAGTACGGACGCGTGGACCTGGTTCTGCACGGCGCCGGCATTCAAGTTTCGAAGGTGCTGCCGAAGAAGAGCCTGCGAGATTTCCAGAACGTGGTGTCCGCCAAACTCGAGAGCCTTCGGCATATTCACCAGGCCTGCCGGAAACACGCCGGGGCGCGCCCCACCGCGTATCACATTCTCACCTCCGCGTTCAGCTACATGGGCAACGACGGCCAGGAAGATTACGGCGCGGCGAATGAAACCCTCAACCGGCTTGCCGCGGTCATGGATGACGGCCCTCTCGGCGAACAGTGGACCTCCGTGGCTTGGCTGGGTTGGGCGGGCATCGGCATGACGCGGGGTTTGGAATATGCGGCGCTGGCGGCCCACCGAGGATTGCGTGGGGTCACCAAGGAGGAGGGCCAGAAGATCTTCTCCGAGCTGCTGAACGGACGCGCGACGACGCCCATCAACGTCATTTTGGCCGATGGCGAGATCGAGTTCTATAAGGTGAAGACCACGGATCAGATTGGCGCGCCTGCCGTGTCCGCTCGTTCGCCCGCCTCCGTCGTCCAAAATTCCATGGTGATTGAGCGGGAAGTCAGCGCTGA
>JBEKHQ010000289.1:0-5024 GCA_050012195.1 Bryobacteraceae bacterium
CGGGCACGAACTCTATTTCATGTGTGACGATCTGAAGTCCGATATATCGGCGCTCGGGAAGAAAGGCATCCACTGTTCGGACGTGCAGGAAGCCAGATGGGGGTCGATCACCCGCGTCCGGCTTCCCGGCGGAAGCGAAGTGGGTCTCTACCAGCCGAAGCATCCCTTGGCATTCGCCCGCGCCTCAAACTGACCAACCACGTATTCGAGATTCGATGCCGCGAGTGGACGCATATGAAGCGGTGTTTTCCGCGTTAGCGAACGCTGCCAGGCGGCGCGTGCTGCTCACGATTTATTTCAACGGCGGCTCCATGACGGCCGGCGAGATCGCGGCGATCTTCGAGCACGCCTGGCAAACGACCACGCGGCACCTCCGCGTCCTGGAGAAGGCAGGCTTGCTCACTCACGAAAAGCAGGGTCGGATGCGCATTTACCGAATTCAGCGAAAACGGCTGGAACTGGTGAGGGATTGGCTTGCTCACTTTTCAAGCAGCGGTAAGCACTGAGGAGAAAACAATCATGTCAACAAAACAACACGATAAAGACAATCAGCAGAAGACGACGAAGAGCGCCGTGCCGCACGACGTTCCGAGATTGTTTAGGCTCAACATCGAGGTCGGCGATCTCAAATCCGCCGTCTCGTTCTATACCAAGCTACTCGGTATCGAAGGACGCAAACAGGCCGGTTCGCGATGTTACTTCGATTGTGGACCGGTGACCCTGCAAGTGCTGGACGTGTCGTCGTCGAGCCAGCCGCACCCCGCGGCAAAGGCGCTTTACTTTACCGTAAACGACTTGGATGCGGCTTACGAGCGCGCCAAGGCTCTACAGTGTCTCTCGAGTGAGCAAGTCCATGACGCGCCGGGCGGCGGCATCGTAGTTCGCCCCTGGGGCGAACGGTCCTTTTACGCGGAAGACCCTTGGAAGAATCCGCTGTGCTTCGTCGAGGAAGGCACGGTCTACACAGGTTAAGCTCGTCCGCCCAGCCTCCACTCAGGACGCTAATTCCTGACGTTCAGCACCTTGGGGATCGACAAGTATCCCTTAATGCTGTCCTTCGCCACTTGGTTTACAACGATCTCGTAGGGTTGTTTCGCCTTCGAAGTCAGAAACTGGATCGGTTCGTTGATAGTCCTGTCCGACTTGGGAATGGTCTTGTCATCGAATGTCAGATCGATCGAAAACCTGTACTTCTTCGGATCGCATTTCTTGAGCAGGAGCGAGACATCTCCCACCCTTTGCGCCTGCTTCGCCTTCCTATCGAGCGTGAACTCAACGTAGGTCCGATCGTTCAACGCCTTGAGCGCCGACAGTTCCTTGCCGTTGGTGGCGATCAGAACGCTGTGGCCGTCAATCTCTCCGGTGGCGTGCTTGAGGTCCGCGACCGTTTTTTCGAGTTCGGAACGCGTGGACGCAACGTCGGTCTTCACCGAGCTGACCTCGGTCCCCACTTGCGAGATGCGGGAATTGGCCGAATCGGCGGAATCGCGCACTTGAGAAATGTCCGATTTGAGCTGCTTCTGGACCTCTTGCTGCGCGGCTTCAAGCTGCACGCGCGTCTCGTCAACTTTCTTCAGCGCTTCTTCCTTGGCCTGGCCGGCCGCAAGATTGGCCTGCCGGCGCGCCCTCTCCAACTGGTCCCGAAGTTCTTCCACCTTCTTCTGATTGCTGCGCGTGGTGAGCGACGAAAGCTCTTCCAGCTTGTCCAGCCGCGCCGTGGTGGCGTCCCCGTTGGCCGCAAGATCCTTTTGAACGTGGGTCAACTGGTTATAGAGGTAGACATTAGCCGCCAGCGAGAGAATCACGGCAACAAATAGCGCCGGAACTTTCCAGCCCCCTTCGGTGGGCGCGGGCGGCGGCGGAGGCGGGTAATAAGGCGGAGGCGCGTACTGTTGCGGCGGATATTGAGGCGGTGGCGCCGCTTGCGGAGGAAAAGCGGAGGGAGGCGGCGCGGGGGGCGCTGCCGGAGGTGTGGAAGGTGGTTCTGGCGGATACGAACTGGGAAAGATAGACATAGGCCTCTGTTAGAGTAGCGTACCAGGAAATCTAACAATATAGAAGGAAAGGCCGTCCGCCGCGTTTCATTTTTCTGGCGGCGGCCGCCTCGGCCGGGCGAAGTCCAAAAATTCCTGCTTGGGCATTCCCGGCTCGAAACATCGGCGGCAGCGCGCCTCGTACATTCCGGCGGCGCCCACCACGATGAGGTCGTCTGATTCCACCAGCCGTTGCGTGTGCTTGGCGGGATTGCCGCAACGAACGCAGATGGCCAGGGTCTTGGTGATGGACTCGGCCAGCGTGAGCAGGTCGGGCAGGGGAGGGAAGGGCCGGCCCATATAGTCGGTATCCAGACCGGCCACGATCACCTGCTTGCCGCTGTTCGCCAACTGGGTAGCGACGTCCACCAGTTCCTGTCCGAAAAAATTCGCTTCGTCGATGCCCACTACCTGCGTGCGCCAATCCAGGCGGCGCAGAATGTCGTCGACGCCCGCGATAGCCTCCGACTTCATCCGCAAATCGTTGTGCGAAACGATTTCGTCGGCGGCGTAGCGATCGTCGATGATCGGTTTGAACACTTGCACGCGCTTTCGGGCGATCATGGCTCGGCTCAAGCGGCGTATCAACTCCTCGCTTTTGCCCGAAAACATGGGGCCGCAAATGGCCTCGATCCAGCCGAGATTGCCAGTTACAAAGTCCATCTTGGAAAGCAGCATCTTATCATGGGACTGTGGTTGACTCCGAACGCATCATAGAACCGGAATTGCTCGATCACGCCGCTCCCGAGGACGTGCGCGAGATCCTCAAGGATCTGGCGCGGTTGAATCGCTATTTCGGCGGGTATCGGGTGCTGCGGAATATCCTGCGCGAATTCGTGGGCGCCGGCGATAGCTTTTCGTTGCTGGATGTGGGCGCGGCGTCGGGCGATAGCGGGGCGGCCATCCGCAGGAGCTTTCCGCGAGCCGCGGTGGTCTCGTTGGACCGGCAATTCAGCCATCTCGGCGGAGCGGCGCAGCCCAAGCTGGCCGGCGATGCGTTTCACTTGCCGTTTCGTCCCGCGAGCTTCGACTTCGTGTTCTGCTCGCTATTTCTCCATCATTTTTCGAACGACGAAATTGTGGAGCTGTTGAGAGGCTTCGGCCGGGTCGCCAGGCGCGCGGTGTTGGCCATCGATTTGGATCGCGGGCCGTTCGCCTTCCGATTCTTGCCGGCCACCACGTGGCTGTTCGGCTGGAACCACATTTTCGTTCACGACGGCAAGATTTCGGTGCAGGCGGCTTTTAAGAAAGACGAGCTGCTCCGGCTGGCTCGACGCGCCGGCCTCGCCGATGCGCGCGTTGCCATCCATCGCCCCTGGGCCCGACTGTCGCTGGTGGCGCCGGTCAGCGCGCCCGGTGATAGACTGTCAGACCAGATCGCGATTTCAAGCCAGAGGTGATTCTATGTTGAAAACAACGCTTTGCGTTTGCGTGCTGTTACTGGCATGGTCGACCGTGGCGCAGACCCCGCCGCTCGCGGCCACCGATGTCTCCCACTCCGACATCCAGAATTTCATCGACGCCCTGCCAAGGAATGTAGTGAGCGACAAACCCATTCGCATCGTGGATGTGGGGGGCTACCATGTGGGCGTGTACGGCGTGTTCCGGCCCCAAACCATCCCGCAAGAGGCAAACCTGCACCAGACCAAGGTGACCGAGATTTATTACATCCTGGCCGGCAACGCGACGCTGGTAACGGGCGGGACGCTTCCGAATCCACACCCCTTATCCACGAACAGCACGACGCTCCAGAGTTCGCGCATCGATGGCGGCGTAAGCCGAAAAGTGACGACGGGAGATGTGGTCATCATTCCCGGTTACACGCCGCATTGGTTTAGCAGCCAGGACGGCGATCTCAAGTATCTGATCTTCCGTCCCGATCCCGAAGGAAAGCTGCCGCTTAAGTAATTATTTTCGGTCGGCGAACTGGATTGCGCCGAGCCCCTTGTCCACCGAGCGATCGAAGATGGTGAAATAGCCGTTCATCAACGGCAAGCCCAGAATGGATTGCCCGCCCAGTTGCCCGTTGTCTCCGAACAGCGGAGCGGTGGCGTAACCGCGCTCCGGCGCGTTGATCTGCCAATAGTTTTCCGGCTTCACCGTCAGCTTCACATCGCCCGCGTCGCCCTCCAGAACAAAGGTCAAGTCGGGCCAAGCGGAAAGCTTCAAACTGCCCATGGACAAATAGCCGCTGCGCATGGCGTGCACCAATTCGCGAGCGTACCCCTTGGAAAACCGCTCGACCATGGTGTTGAACAAGTCTTGATCCAGCATCAAACTGTTGGTGCCGCTATCCACGATCGAATTGGATGACAAGCCGCTGCCCTTGCTGGGTGGCGGAACCGTGATCGGGTCGCTGGAGCCGACGATAATCGCCTTGAGATTGGTGTTGTAGTATTCGTCGTCTAGGATCCGTGCGCTCTGAAACGTTCCCGAATACAGATCCGTGCTCTCCTCGCCGCCTCCGAAGATCATGTAGCCGCTGTTCAGCGGATCGCTGACCGGGTCCGCCGTGGCGTTGCTGATCATAGATCGCTGGGTGTAGAACGCGAACTTGTTCCCGATCACGCCAGCTTGTTCGAGCTGCGTGAAATACGGATCCAGATAAGTGACCTTGCCTTCCTGAATCTGGTTGTACTTATATTGAGGAGGCCAGGTCAGATCCGGCATGCTGAACGCGTTGTTCAGTTTTGTGTAAGCCAGCCCCAGGATTCCGTTCGCCTCGCCGAACATGTCTTTCGATTCCAGGTAAGCCACGGCCGTGTTCACCTTTTTTAGGACCGTATGCGAGGAATCGCTTCCCACTCCGATGTCGGTGAGCACCACCGCTCCGATCCACTGACCGCTGCCGTACACCACTTCCTGCGCGATGCGCGTCTTGGCGGCGTCGGGATCCTGTTCCGGATCGTAAAACTTTCCATCCAGCGCCAGAGTGCTGCTGCCCGTGTCCAGAATGACGTTGGCCGTCTTGCCTTCCGACCCCACCGCAAT
>JBEKHQ010000290.1:0-5003 GCA_050012195.1 Bryobacteraceae bacterium
CCTTGAATTGCCGGATCCGTCACTCCACGGTAATCTCACGTATATGGAAGCACGCGAAGCACCCCCGCGAATGCCTCAGGGACTCCAACTCTTCAAGCCGCCATACTCGCGGATGACGGCGATTGACATGAACAAGGGCGAACACCTGTGGATGACTCCGACTGGTAATGGCGACAGGTTAAGGAACAATCCGCTCCTGAAGCCGCTCAACCTTCCTCCGCTGGGGGGCGACGGCTTGGTTGCCGGGCCGCTACTGACCAAGACACTTTTGATTTACGCCTTGTCGGCCGGAAGCTCCAACAATGGGCCGCGACTGGTTGCTTACGACAAGGCGACCGGTAGAGAGTTGGCTTCCGCGGACATTCCAGGGATCGCCCTGGGCACACCGATGACATACAGGATTGGAGACAAGCAGTACATCGCACTAACCGTGAGCGGAAGGAACGGCGAGCTGCCGGAGATCATCGCGCTGACGTTGCCTTGATCCGGTAGCAACGGGAGAAATTCGTTCATCCTCTCGGCGCCGCTCAGGTTGATGTAGCATTTCCCGCCGCCCCATATCTCGTTATGGAAGAACAGGGACGCAATAGCCGTCCTATATGAGTTTCGATGCTGGACGATTTGCGCTCGGTTATCCCATACATTTGGCATGTGTCGTAGTGTTTGCGGTTCTCCGCAGAACGAGGCGCAATGCGTTGGCGAACCGTGTAAGTCGCCCGGTGAGGGCCCCTTCGACGCCAAATTCTCCGTTTTCTCCAGTTGACAGGTTCCGTTTGTTGACAGGTCCGTCCGGCCTGGGGACCCAAGAAATATACAACGATGCCTCGCGTGGTCCTGAATTGAAAAATGTGCGGAGCAGTTGTACGGTCACTGACACGCTTACGCAAATATCGGGTGAGCAAAGCTTCTGCATGTGATCGCTGAAAGAGGCGAGGCATACACGCCGGAAGAGCAGGCCGCCATAGACAGGTTTTCGGCTGAGTTCGAAGCGGCGTTCAAAAGAGTCACCGGTCGCAATCGCGGCCCGATTCAGAGCCGATAATACGAATTAACGGCCCGTTTCGACCGACGTGGTCAACTGGCTCTCCTTCCATGGAGGAGCATGTCCACGGCGTGCTCCATGGATCCGGCCTGGAGTATCCTGCATGCGTTGATAAAGAAAATCTGATCTACGTTATCGATCGTATTCAGGCGGTGGGCGATGATTACCTTTGTGGTCGTGGCCGGCAGCTTTGCCAGGATCTCTTCGAGAAGCTGCTCGGTCACGGTGTCGATATTGGCGGTGGCTTCGTCCAGAATCAGAAGTTCAGGTTTGCGAAGCGTCGCGCGCATGAAAGCAATGAGCTGCTTCTGCCCGAGGCTGATGCTGTTGCCGCTGGAAAGGACCTTGGTTTCGAGGCCTTCGGAGAACCGGTCAATCAGCCCGGTAAGGTTCGCTTCCTCGAGCACCCTCGCGAACTGTTCGGCGGGCAGGTCCTTGTAGTCTTCGTTTCCATATGTGATGTTGTCACGAACGGTGCCACTGAACAGGAACGGGTCCTGCAAGATGAATCCGATCTTTTTTGCGCGTTCTTCGGGCGAGTAAGAGCGAATGTCGCGGCCGTGAAGATAAACACTGCCTTCCACAGGGTCGTAGAGGCGCGCCATCAAAGAGGCCGTGGTGGTCTTGCCGCCTCCGGTGGGTCCAACGAGAGCGTAGGCTTTGCCGGGTTCGAGGTCGAGCGTCGCGTCGTGTAGCACCTTCTTGCCGCCCGGATATTCGAACGTCACGTTACGGAAGCTTAGGACAGCTGTCGAGTCGATCGCTGATGGGGCTAAGACAGGCATATCGGATTCGAGCGCAAGCACGTCCGAGATGCGGTCGATGGCCGCGAGGCCCATTTGAAACGAAGACCAGATGGTTGCGAGCTGGCGCAGCGGGAAGTAGAAGTTGTTCACGTAGAGTAGGAAGCTGATGAGCAGGCCCAACGTGATGTGCCCGATCTGAATCAGGTGAATGCCGTACGCGATGACCAGTAACTGGGCGAGCATGGACGCCAGGCCGTAAAGCGGGATGAACAAGTTGTTGGCGTAACCGGCGGATGTCGCACTGGTGTAGTTCACCTGGTTTGCTTTGTCGAATTTTGCGCGGAAATAATCGACGCGGTTGAAGGCCACGATGACCTTGAAGTTGTTGATGCTTTCCTGGATTTCAGCGCTCATGCCGCCGAGTCCCTGCAGGCTCTTGAGGTTCTTGCTCCTCACCCACGGCCCGGTGAGGCGGGTGATGATGAGGACGATAATCCCCGGGAGCAATGCGGCCGAACCCAGACGGCTGTTCAGCGAGAGCAGGAAAATGCCGGCTCCGACGATCATGAAGATGTTGCCCATGAACTGCATCAGGGCTTGCGAGATAAACTGGTTGAGCTTGTCGGTGTCGTTATTAAGCCGCGAGATCAAGTCTCCGGCCTTGTTCTGACTGAAGAAGGCCAATGGAAGTTCCTGCAGTTTTGTGAAGAGCGAGTTACGCAGGCGGTAGAGTAGGCGTCTGCCGACAGCTCCCATGGTTCGGACTTGTGTGTAACTCGCGATGACACCGACGATGTACACGCCCATGAGCAAAGCGGTCTGGCGCATCAGGCCAGGGCCGTCTTTGAGGCGAATATAGTCGTCTACCCCGTGGCCGATGATGGTGGGCGCCAGGAGTGACGCGGTGGAACTGGCCAATATGGCAACGAGCGAGATCGCGGCAGCGCGGCCTTCGCCAGTCGTAAGCGGTATGAAGCGCTTGAGCCCTTCACGCAGCGTGACTTCCGATTTGGAGCCCCTCGGGTCAGCTACGGATTTAAGCGTGTAGTTCGTAGACATTTGTGCTCCGCTGCGAATCGTAAATCTGGACGTACTCCGGGCAGGCTTCGATCAGTTGCTGGTGGGTGCCGGTAGCGAGGACTTCGCCTTCCATGAGCACGACAATCTGATCGTAATTCTCGACCGACGAAATTTTCTGGGTCACCGAAACCAGAGTAATGTTCGGATATTGTTCGTGAACATTCCTGAGGATCGCCTCTTCGGTTTTAGAATCGACGCGCGCCGTAAAGTCGTCGAGCAGTAGAACTTTGGGGTTGAGGGCCAGGGCGCGGGCCAGCATGACGCGCTGCTTCTGGCCCCCGGAGAGGCTGCTGCCGCGCTCCGAAACCACGGTATCCAGACCCTGTGGCAGGGTGGCGACGAAGTCACTGAGCTCGGCGGCGGCGATGGCTTTTGCGATATCAGCTTCGTTGATGGTATTACTGAAGCCGACGTTTTCGCGCAGGGTGAGATTAAAAAGCACGCTGTCCTGGAAGACGAAGCCGACCTGGCGGTGGAGCGCCTCCTTGTCGTAATCGTCGATGGGCCGGCCGTCGTATTCGATGGCCCCGGAGGTCGGATTCAGCAATCCAATGAGTAAGTAGAGCAACTGGGTCTTGCCGGCCGCGGTGGGTCCGATGATGGCGGTGGTTGTTCCGGCTTTCGCGAAGAAGGAAACGTCCTTAAGCGCCAGCTTTTCACCGAAGGCGAGGGTGACGTTGCTCAGAGCGATGTCGCCGCGGATTTCCGTGAGAGCAGGCCCGGTGGGCGCTTTATCCGGCGCGTTCAGAACGGATTCGAGGCGTACGTAGGACGCGGTGGCCTGGGCGATGACGTTGCTCATGAAGCCGAGAATCATGAGAGGAAAGATGAGGATGGACAAGTAACTGTTGAAGGCGGTGAAGTCACCGAGCGTCATGCGGTTGGTGATGACGAAGTGCCCGCCCAGAGCCAGGATGATGGCCGTCGCCATGTTTGCAGCGAGCGTGATGATCGGGATGAGCCCGGCGAAAAGGCGCAGGATGCTGAGGCCGATTTCGCGGGCCTGGGCGTTGGCCTGAGCGAATTTGATCAGTTCGAGCTGCGGCGTGTATAGGATGCGGATGAGAGCCGCACCGAGAATGCTTTCGTTGATGAGGCGATTGAGCCAGTCGATGGTCGCCTGGCCCTTCATAAAGAGCGCGCGCACTTTGACTAGAACCATCGAGAGCGTGATGCCGATGACGGGGATAATGCCGAGAATGCTGAGCCCCAGACGCCAGTTGATGGAGAGGAGCAAGGCGCTCGATCCCACAATCAGAAAGACGGACGAAATAATGGACGCGGCGGCCTGCGAGACGTAGAGCTTGACGGAGTCGACGTCTGAAGTGAGGTTGGTCAGCAGCTTGGCCGGGGTGGTTGCCTCGACGAAAGCGTAGGACTGCAAGGAGATTTTGGCGACGAGGCGCGAGCGGAGATCTTTCGCGACGCGTTCGGAGGCGTAGGTCTGGACGATGCTCTGCAGGTAAGTGAGGATGAAGACGGCCAGAGCGATGGACGCGAACTGAAGGATGATGGTGGTCGTATTGAGACCAGCGTGGATCAGCGTGGTCTTGATGTAGTCATCGATCGCGCGGGAAATGAGTTTGGGAACTCCGAGGGTGAGCCCATTGGCTGCGACGGTGAGGGCAGCGAGGAGGATCATCAATCCCCGGTAAGGTTTGAGCAGTGGGAGCAGGCTGGGCCCGCTTGCCACTTTACGGCGTACTGGGGTCACATTACGATTCATGATTTTCGTTCACGGGTGGTTAGGTGCATGATTTTGGCTCCGCGCCTCCCGAGATTGGCAAAGGCGTTCTGTGCCGGCGAGAAACCTCGGCAAAATCAGAGGCAGCGTCGATAAGGCATAGATCCGAGTTTATCGTGGGGAAGGTGTGAGCGTGGCGCACTCACGATTCGAGCCACGTTTTACAACTTACTCGGGCGACCCGCGACACAGCAGCAGGGCGTCCGCCATCTGCACGGCGATCCGCAAGACTTCGGCCGGCCGCATGCCCTGGCGCGTAATCAGCTCATCCAGAGTGCGTCCGGCCACATATTCCATGGCGATGAAGTCCACGCCGTCGTCCGCGCCAATATCGTAAATCGTGATGATGTTCGGGTGATTCAGCGCGGAGGCGGCCTTGGCTTCCTGCACG
>JBEKHQ010000291.1:0-4995 GCA_050012195.1 Bryobacteraceae bacterium
TTTGCTTCCCGTTGAGCTGGTGCTTAACGTGGGATCCAGCGCGGGATTCGCCATGGTTTTCGCCCTCCTGCTTTCGGCGATCATATGGAACCTGGGGACCTGGTACTTCGGCTTGCCCGCATCCAGTTCCCACACACTGGTGGGCGCCATCATGGGCGTCGGCTTGGCCAATTCGTGGGCATCTGGCGCGCACGAGTTCGGTGAGGGCGTCAATTGGGCGAAAGCGAGCGAAGTGGGTATGTCGCTGTTGATCTCGCCCCTTGTGGGCTTCTGCGGCGCCGCGCTCCTCCTTTTGATAAGCAAGGCGTTGATCAAGCGCAAGGATCTCTACACCGCTCCCGAGAAAGATAAGGCGCCGCCGCATTGGATTCGCGGATTGCTCATCCTAACTTGCACCGGTGTAAGCTTCGCGCACGGCTCCAACGACGGTCAAAAGGGCATGGGTCTTATCATGCTGATCCTGGTCGGTATTCTGCCGTTGAGCTTTGCGGTAGATCTCGGAACAGGGCAGAACGCGATCAAGGATCTTTCGGCCACCACGGAAACCATCTCGTATCAAATGGATCGCCATTCGCCGGGCGTGGCGATGGCGGGATACCAGGTGGCCGCCGACGAGCTGTCCGCGTATTTGAAGACTACCGGCAAAGTCACTGATCGCACCTTTGCCGCGGTGGGAACCAAGTGCCGTGAGATCTCCGAAATTCTGACCGGGAAAACCCAGCTCAGCGAACTAAACGGCGATCAGCGCCGAATTCTGCGAAGCGATCTTTACCTCACTTCGGAATCGCTCGGCAAGCTGCTCAAGCAGAAGAAGCTGGATGATCCCGCCGAGCAGACGTCTGTCAAGGCGCTCAAAGCCAATATGGATAAGGTGACCAAATTCATTCCTGTCTGGGTGAAGGTTGCGGTTGCGCTCGCACTGGGCCTCGGCACCATGATCGGTTGGAAGCGAATTGTCGTGACCGTCGGCGAAAAGATCGGCAAAGAGCATCTGACTTATGCGCAGGGCGCGTCGGCGGAGCTGGTGGCTATGTTCACGATTCTTGCCGCCGACAACTTGGGCCTTCCTGTCAGCACCACTCACGTGTTGTCCTCCGGCGTCGCGGGCACCATGGCCGCGAATCGATCCGGATTGCAGATGGACACTTTGAGAAATCTGTTGCTCGCCTGGGTCCTGACATTGCCGGTGTGCGTGCTGCTTGGCGCCGGAATCTTCGCATTCGGTTTGAACGTGCTGCTGCGGTTCGGATTCAAATAGATTTGACGAATACCGTGGACTACTAGTAAGGCCGGAGGAGCTTGTTTGCATTACAATACGAGCATCTCCGCTAATGTCCAGTACGCCGTCGGCCCCTTATTCCGTCACCATAGGCACGCCCTGCTTCGGCGGCCAGGTGAGTTCGCTCTACGTCGTCTCCTTGCTCAAACTGCAAAAGGCTTTTGCGGAACGCAATTGGAGCATCGGATTCATGCTGCAGGCGGGCGACGCGCTCGTTACGCGAGCGCGACAGACCATCGTTTGCCATTTTCTGGATGATCCCAGCGCCACGCACCTGTTGTTCATCGACGCCGACATCGGTTTCGAACCGGAGCAGGTGTTTCGTCTCCTGGAATTCGACGCCGACTTCACCGCCGCCGTCTATCCCGTAAAGCAGATCAATTGGGAGATGATGGCCGACGCGGTCGAGGCCGGACGCACGCCGCTCGAATCCGCCACGCTGTCCTATGTGGTGGAGCGCGAGCCGACCAAGGACTTGGTCACTCGCGGAGGCTTCGTGAGGTCGCGCTACGCGGGGACCGGCTTTCTAATGGTCCGGCGGTCTGTGCTCGAAAAGATGATCGAGCATTACCCCGAGCTGCGCTACACGCATGAGCACAGGGCTTCGGATCCGCTAGCCGGAAGCCGCTGGCGCTCGGCGCTGTTCAATTGCATGCTGGATAAAGAAACCGGATTCTACCTGAGCGAGGATTTCAGTTTCTGCCGGCGTTGGACCGACATGGGTGGCGAAATCTGGGTGGACTACATGAGCCGCCTGAACCACGTCGGGATCATGGTTTACCGGGGCAACATGGCCGCGCGGGTCGATCTGCCGAAGGAGTAGAGCGTTAAGCCTCGAATCGAATGGCGGAGAGGGGGGGATTCGAAACCGTAGCGATTCTAGGATGTACAACTTATAGATAAGAGAATGCCAGCGTCGCCAGATTAACCAGCCGTTCCCGAGGAGTCTTGTACGATATTGCACGACGCTTATGGCATGGAAGCTGATGCAATGCTCGGCGGAAACGGGGGCGGCGTGAAGGCTCTCGAAGCAACCCACGCCTCCAGCCAATCGTTCCTGTCCGGCGAAAGGAAGAGGGCGAGCATTCCGGGTTCGTCTGCGATGTGGCGAACAACTGTTCTGACGATGCACTCGGTGTCATACATGTGATTGGCGTGGAACTCTTTACTGTCCTCCCAGCGGCCGTGGACGATCTCTGAACGCTTTCCATAGCACCGTTGCACCCTATCGTGAAGGTCTTGCTGGACTTTCGCATTGTCCGCGAGAAAGTAGGATACCCGGTCGCGCAGGCGCTTACTGACACCGTAGATTTCATCGTCCGATCCAAAGAGGGATTCGAGCCCCTGCCAAAAGAGCGGATAGCGTAGGTCGGCGGGATATGATGAGAGCGCGGCCCAGAAAGCTCGAAGTGCTGGCCATACTGAATTCTTGCGGGAGACGGTCGAGAGCCTCTCGAAAAGCTTAGCGGCGATGTTCAGATTCTGGATGGTAGGCGTATTAGGGAAATCGCGTTCGTGGCAGTACAAGGTAGTCTCGCGTTCGATGGGACCTATGATCGCGGGCTGCTTAAGCTTCTGACCGCCGAGTGAATCGAGAGCGTGAAAACCAACGGTGAGGCAAACGGGCGACGGCATCACCATCCAAATGGACATGTTGGCAAGGAGGGCGGACTGCCAGCGGAGGTTTTGAATACTCTTCGGCTGCGTTCCGCGCCATTCAGGATCATGAAAGCCGTAACTATCGGCCTCATATTCGGAAACAAGGGCTAGCTTGGCTTTCTGAACACCTGCCCGATCATGTGAATTGAGGTTCTTCAAGATGGAATCTTTTAGCAGCCAAGCTGGAACTTCTTGAATTGTGAATTTGCCGAACGGAACAATGCTGCCTTTGGGCAACGAGATGTTGTGCAGCGGCACCACCGTGAAGGACATCACGGTCATTTTATGCGAATTAACGCCGCTTAGTTGCGACGTTTTTTGACACCGGCGCGAATCAGAACAGATCCGAGTGCGTGCCGATGCGGACGAGATGCAAGTCGTCGCCGTCGATCTTGTAGAGCAGGAGCCAATCGGGCTCGATGTGGCAATCGCGGTACGCCTTCCATTCGCCGCCGAGTGAGTGATCTTTGAATCGCGGCGGTAACGGGCCGCCCTCCATTAGCAGCAGGACGACGTCGCGCAACTTCGTCATGTCCTTGCCACGTTTCTGCGCGCGTTTCACATCACGCCGAAACTGCGAACCGGTTATCGGCCGCCGCGCCGTATCACATTCCCAGGTCTTTAAACACCGCGCCTGCGGAACTCAGACGCTTTCCCTTGCCTTTGTCGGCCGCGCGCATCGCTCGCACGGTGGTGGCGTTAGGGACCTTCACATCGAATGGCAGGGCCTTCTCCGCGGCTACGCGGACCAATAGCATGCGCACGGCGTCGGACAGGGAGATTCCCATCGCATTCAGTGTCTTCGCCGCGCTCCGCTTCGTCTTTTGATCCACGCGCACGTGAACCATCGTCGTGGCCAATGATCTTACTCCTCTGCGATACATTGTATCTCAGTCTGCTGGTCGGCGATTCGAAAACTGGCGGAGAGGGGGGGATTCGAACCCCCGGTAGACTTTAAAGGCCTACGACGGTTTAGCAAACCGCTGCTTTCGACCACTCAGCCACCTCTCCGTGCCTATCGCCTCTGATTTCAGCGCGCTAATGATCGATGTTCCTACATTATACAGCCTCTCTAGCTGCGCAACGAAGCGGCGGAACCTTGTTCCCATTCTTGCAACATCCTTTGTCCGAACTCCTCAAATTCAGGATGCCGCTTGATATAGGATCGGACTTCCTTGGCGGTCTCCTGCATCGCTTCGTGGATGCGTTCCAAGATCAGTTTGACCTTCATGGGCGTGCTGCCCATGCGCGTTTCGCCGAATTTCTTAACATCTCTCGCACTCGGCCATTCGGTACTGCCGTTGAGGGTAAGGGCCAGGCGGTCCTTGGGCAGGTAAATGGACGTGGTCACCAGATCGTAGACGGGCGCCAGCCGTGCTTCGCCCAGAACGTCGTCATAAACGACTCCGAAATTCTTCAGATGTGCGTCACCATTGCGAAGCGCGCAGTTGAGCGCAATCAAGGTGAAGAGCTTCTCCATATCCTGGTTGACATGGGTCGAGTTCGCGAACTGAGAGAAGCGGCTCGCGACGGAGGTCTCGTAGCTGCCGCGATATTTTTCGTCGGTCCGGCGGGCGTTCAGAACGCAGAAATCCTCGAATCCGCGATAAGTGCCGTCCATGCGGAGATCGAAGCGGTCGATGACCAGCGCCATGCCATCCTCGGCCAGGCGGCACGGGGGCACGTCGAGTCCGCACTTGCGCGCAACCGCAAGGCAAAAATATTCGTTCGCGGCGAGTTGCGGATACTCGTTCGGCTCCCACAATTTCACAATGTGAGTCGCGCCCCTGTAGCTGTGCGCGAGCCGGTGTCCCGTCTGCTCCATTTCAGCGAAGGCTTTTTCGTCGCGCACGAGGATTTTCGGCTGCACGCCGCTGATGCCGGAGAATGACGCGAATTTCTCGAGCAGGTAGCGGAACAGGTCGCCGCCGCCCTTGCGTTCGAGAATCTCGTCCACCGATTGGAAGGGCACCTCCTCGTGCAACCGCTCCTGATCGCCGGTATAGCGGATGCGCCCGACCTGCGAACGGCCCACGACCGAGAGCAGGTCGAATTCA
>JBEKHQ010000292.1:0-4994 GCA_050012195.1 Bryobacteraceae bacterium
CGAAGATCTCCTAGCGCGGTACCGGCGATCGCTGAAGCAAAAAGCGGCGCCTGAACCGAAAGAGGCCGCGCAATGAGGCCGATGAGCTTGTCCGCGATGTTGTTCCTGGCCGTAGCTGGCGCGGCCGGGCAGTCCTACAATTTTGACAACAGCGGCAACGCAACATTGACGGGACAATATTTCGTGCGCGAGGTAGTGCTCCTGAATCTGAGCGCGCAAGGCGGCATCGGACAAGCGCTCAGCGTAATCGGAATCGCCACCTTCGACGGCGCTGGAAACTATAACTTCAGCGGTCAGCTCAGCAATTCGACGTCGACAACGGCAAGCAGCGCATCATACAGCGGGACCTATGCGGTAGCGGCCAACGGTTTTCTGCGGATCGCCAGTTTCGCGCTCGCAGGCGCGTTCCCTTCAAACACTGCTACCTTCGCCTACGGTGGCGTCGGGGCCGTGGGACCGTCGGCGTTTACCGCCAGCGCGACGGAGAGCTCCAGTCCAGTGTTCGATGTGATCGTGGGCATTCCCGTCGGTTCCAGCGTCAGTAACGCGAGCCTGCAGGGCGCCTACAACGCCGTCTATCTCAATTTCCCGCAAGCGGCGATAGGCCAAACCCGGCAGGCGTACATGCCGCTCGTCGCCGATGGGGCCGGCGGGTTCGGAGCGGTAACGGCCACGGGCAGTGCGACCGACAACGCCAGCCTGACCACGCAGGCCATCCCGAGCGTCACCTACTCGCTCACGGGCGCCGCGGGAGCCATCAATTTCGGCGCGGCGGCCGCCAACCAATTAATCGGCGGTATGCAGGCGTTCTTTGTATCGCCGGATGGCGCTCTGCTGGTGGGTGGATCGGCCAGCGGGTACGATCTGCTTCTGGCCTCGCCGGCTACTTCATCCGCCTCAGATACTACCTTCCAGGGCCTCTACTATCTGGGCGGACTGGAGGCCGACAACTCGGTGTGGGCCAGCCAGGCCGAGAGCCTGCCGGATGCTTTCTACGGTTCCATGAATGCGAACGGCCAAGGCAACTATACCAGCCACCTGCGGCTCAACTCGAATGGATACTCGGTTGAAGATTTGACTTCCGGCTGGCAGCCCAGCGTGCAGAGTAACGGCAGCTTCACACCGGGAGACGGCGATCAATATTGGCTAGGCGGGAATGGAAAGGTGGTGCTGGCGCTGGGCCAAGGAAATTTCTATTCCATCATCGCCGGCTTGCTGGCAGTCAACTACACCACCCTTTATCCGAAGACCGATGTTTTCCTGAACCCACTCGGGATCGTGAATGCGGCCAGTTTTGCGCCTCCCACGAATCCGGTGGCGCCGCAGGAGATGGTCACGGTGTTCGGGTCGAACATGTCGAACGGGACGGCCCAAGCGTCCACATTCCCGTTGCCCACGAATCTGTCGAACACACGAGTGCTGGTAAACGGCGTGGCCGCCCCTCTGCTGGCGGTAAGCCCGACGCAAGTCACAATGCTGGTGCCGAGCATCGCGACCCCGGATTTCACCGCTTATGCGGCCTTCGAGGTCCAGAATCTTGGTGCTACCTGCCCTAGCGCCGCAGCTTCCCCTGGCTCTCAATGCCCAACATCGAAACTGGTGACCATGTACACGAACTACACGGCGCCGGGCGTCTTCTCCCTCGCACAGGATGGATTCGGGCCGGCGGCCGCGGAAAACGTCCAATTCCAGGTGATCAGCGCCAACAACCCCGCGGAACCGGGAGGCATTTCGCTGCTCTTCCTCACCGGCATGGGCACGGTTACCCCGGCGCTCGCCGACGGAGTGCCGTCGTCGCCCACGGGCGTGCCAAACAACGTTTTGGACATCTACAACGAAAGTGGTCTGTACGTGTACGTCGACGGCGTTGTATCGCCCAAGATCCAGTTTGCCGGCGTGGTTCCCGGGTACGCCGCGGGACTATACCAGATCGACGCCCAGATCCCATCCGGCGTCTCCAACGGAGACGATTACCTAGACATCCTCACGCCCAACGCCGAAGCCGAGCAAGTGACACTGAACATCGCAGGCGCGTCCGGTGCCGCGGCGGCGGTGCGCGGAAGAGCCATTGATAAGGTGCTCGGCAGAGGACGGCGATCTGGGCGTCGGGCAGCGGCGATCCCGCGGGGAACGACGCCGGTTCCACGTTAATTGACCGCCGCCGTTGCGATCGGCGACCTGATAAAATCGGACGCACTATGGAACCACGATCCAGAGAGCGTCACAGCGGCGGGATTTCGCGCCGAAACCTGATTGTCGGGCTGCCTGCCTTAGGGATGGCCGGCAGGCTTATCGCGCAATCGGGCAAGCCGTCCATCCCCGTTCGCGCGCTCAACCACATGACGCTGACGGTTACCGACGTTAAACGATCCGTCGAATTTTACCAGGGCCTCTTCGGGATGCCGATCCAGTCTCGCCAGGGATCCTTGGTCGCTCTGCGCATCGGGGCGGGACCTCAGTTCGTGGCTTTGAACACCGGCGGCCCGAATGCCACCCCCGGCATCAATCACTTTTGCTTGACGACGGAGAATTTCAACGTGGATCGTATCAAGAAGATCCTGGATGACCACGGCGTAGCCGAAGCCGATGCTGGCGCCGGACGTGGCGCTTTGAAGTTCCGTGTGCGCATGCGCGGCGAAAAAGACGGCGGCGCCAAGGAAGGCACGTCCGAATTTTACGTCGGCGATCCCGACGGCATTACGGTCCAGATCCAAGATACGTCGTATTGCGGCGGCGCAGGGTTGTTGGGCCAACTGTGCCCGGCGCCCGAGCCGTCGCCAACGAAAGGGCTGATGGCGCTTCGCGACTTGAGCCACTTCACGCTCTTCGTTTCAGACCAGCAACGCTCCATGGCATTCTATCAGGACATATTCGCGATGCCCATTCAGGCTCACCAGGGCCCGACGCCGCTGCTTGCGGTGGGATCCGACCGCCAGTTCCTCACGATCGTGGGCTTCGGAGGCGGCCGCGCCGGCGCGCCCGCTGTTACACCCGACATCAACCATGTGAGTTTTCGAATGGAGGGGTTCGATCCCGACCAGGTCCTCAAGAAGCTCGCGGACTTCGGCGTAAAACCCCGCGGCGACGCTCGCGGGAAGCCTGGCCCGCTGGTGTCTTACGTCACCATGCGCGGCCCGGAGCGCGGCGGCGCCAAGGAAGGAACGCCCGAGCTTTACTTCACGGATCCCGACGGCATCCTGCTCCAGATTCAGGACGTCAGCTATTGCGGCGGCGCGGGTCGCATGGGAGAAGTTTGTCCGTAGCCGCCAGTACTTGATCCACGGTGATCTGATCCAGGTTGCCCGCGACTATTTCGACGCACTCGCCGCGAGGCGCCCACACCGCCGGATCGGTGGGTCCAAAGATCGCTACCACTGGAGTCCCAACTGCCGCGGCGAGATGCGTGATGCCGGAATCATTGCCGATGTACAGACGCGCGGTCGCGAGCCAGCAGGCCAGATCCCACAAGCTCTCCATTCGCACGGCATGATCGAGCGCTTCTTCCGGTCCCGCGGACCATTGCACGGGGAACCATAGGCGCTGCGCCAGGTCACGAAAGCGGTCGAGCGGCCAGTTCTTCCGGCGGCTGCCCGAAAATGGATGGATCACCGCGAAGTCGCCGCGCGGGGCAGGCGGAAGAGGGATTCGCGGAACCGCCCATGCGCTGCATCCTGCCTGCTTCAGGAAAAAATCCGCGCAGTGAATGCGTTCTCCGGCCGGAGGCAGCGCGTCCAGAAATTGGAATGGCAGCTCGAATTTCTCCACCTGCTCGCGAAACCCCGGGCGATTCGAGCCGTACCACGAAACGATGGAATCGAAGGACCGCAAGCGTTCGAGCAAACCCGGCAGCGGAATTGTGTCCGGCAGGCCCAGCAAATCGAGGCCGGTGGATGCGATCGACCGCACGCAATCGGCGAAACGAATCAGCGGCGCCACCTCGGACCGAACCCAAACCTCGGTGAAGTCCGTTCGCAAGCACTCCATGGCGGGTAGTGATAGTAGGCAATCGCCAATGCCGCCGGGCCGAATCAATAGCCGACGCAAGCAAGCCTATTTCACGCTTCGGCTGGTTTCGAACAGCGCGCCGCCCATGTCTTGAATGCTGAGATGAATCGCTTTTGCCGCTTCGAGATCCTGATTCTTGACGTCGAAGCGCGCCGCCACCATTCGATCTACGGAACCGTGCGGAGGAATCGTGTCCTTGATGCTCAAGGAATCGTTGTACTGGTCGCCGAGGAATCGATTGAACTGGAACAATTGCTTCAGATCGCCTCTCGAAACATTGGCGCCTTGCACCGAGCTTCCATTCGGTTTGTCCAGCGTCACATCCACTTCGCGAACGACGAAGGGCACGTCGGAAATATTCTCCACCCGGAAGTCGAGCACTGCGATGCTGTCGTCGTCGCTGAGGGTGCCGGTTCGGATCTTGATTATCTTGCCTTTGAGCTCGAGATGAGCGCCCTTAGTGGAGGAGAGAATGACGACCACCGCCACCAGCACCGCCAAAATGCCGACGCCGAAGAAAATCAGGAACTGCTTGCTCAGCCCGAACAATGTGATTTAGTCTCCCAACAGCTTGCCGTATCCCTGCAAACTGCTGACGTTGTCGCAGACGGCTTTGAATCCGGCGGTGATGGGGATGGCAAGCAGCAGGCCGATACCGCCCCATATCGTGCCCCAAAACATCAGCGCCACCGTGACCACCAACGGGTTCAGGTGTACGCGCGCCCCCACCAGTTTCGGATAGAGCAGATTGATGCCGATGAGATGAAGAATAGCGATCACCACCGCGATCATCACGTAGATGGCGGGTTCGTCGTATCGGATCAACCCGGCAGCCAGGGGCGGAAAGACGGCGAGCGGCAATCCGACATAGGGCACCAGGCTGAGGAATCCGCTGAGCGGGCCGATCAACGGCCAATACGGTAAATGGATGCTGAAGAAGAACAAACAACTTAACACGGAAAGCAGAAGTCCGAGCAAGAAATTTCCGA
>JBEKHQ010000293.1:0-4988 GCA_050012195.1 Bryobacteraceae bacterium
AAAACGACGAATCCGCGCTGCGCCAGTTCCTTTTCCAGCCGCGGAGAGATGCGGTCGCGCACATAATCCAGCTCCTCGTAGGAATCCAGGAACATGGGGATCTGCAGGGCAAAGACGGATGGAATGATACCGCTGAGTCCCGCGCCCGAGATGGCGGCGGCTTGCAGCTTCTTGATGCGCATTTTCTCCACCATCTCCGGCTCGTCGCCCTGCTCGCCGCCCGGGTAAATCTTGACTTCGATGGTTCCGCCGGACTCTTCTTTCCACTGATCGCCCATGGTTTGCAGAATTTCCAGCCAGCGCGAGCCTTTGGGAACCAAAGTCCCCAAGCGGATGGTAGTGGTTTGTGCCGGCAGGCTCCCTTGGAAAATTGCGCAGGCGATCAGAATGCGAAAGAGCATGAGTGCATTGTGGCACAGGCCTCCTGAGTATGGCTCCCCGGCATGCAGGGTTTCCAACCACCTCTCCGCTATATCTTCGTCGGGAAGCTACCAACTGCCCGCGATAACGAAGCGGCAGCGGGGGTAGTTCGAGCAGCCAAGGAAATACTTGGTTGGAAGGGGCGATTTACGAACCCGCTGGACCATCTTCGCCCCGCATTGTTCGCAGTGAGCGGGTTTCTCTTCAGGCGGACCGTGCTCAAACTGTTCCTGGCATCGGACGCAGAAAGGCGTCCCCGGCACCGCTTGAAGCCGCGTGACCGGTATAGTTTCTCCGCATTGGGCACACAGAAGACTGAGGTCATCGTTGTCCGCTGGTTGCCGGTCTAGTTCCTCTTGAATCGCTTGAAGATGTTCGACATTCTTGGTTTGGCAATTCGAGCACCTGAATTGGTGCAAGAACCGTGAGACGAGTTCAGTATTATGGCTATCCATCGCTGGAGCACGGGCCCGAAGTTCATCAATCCAAGCCTGGGTCAGGACTCGTTCATGGCCGCAGTCCCGGCACACCAGCCTGTCGCCGTCTGTTCCCGATTCCTGTTTCTCGCGGTAGCCGAGCCCGCTCGTCGATGTTTCAACGCATGAGTGTTGAAAACTCCCATCTCCTCTCAATCGGCAACCGGACGTTTCGGCTCCTCTGGGGGCCTTTGAATGACGGGGCGCCGTTTCTACATAGCGCAGTCCCTCAGGAACAGGTTGATAAGGTTTTGATATGGCATTCCCAATTCGGCCGTCATTTCCTTGAAGTAGTTCACCGCAGCGGTATCCAGGCGGATGGTGACCTGGCGCTTGAGTTGATCTACGTAGGGTTCTTGCGGGACTTGGAAAATCGTATCCACCTTTCATTGGAGTCTCCAGTACATTTGTTCTTCCCGCGCTGTCGCGCGCCTTGCCGAGATTAAGCGGATCACGGAATCGGGATCCTTTCAAGAAAGTTGCCCTTGCGACCCAGTATTTTGCGGCCGACCCCAGCGCAAAGGAGAGTTATACGATGGTGTGGGGAACAACCCAGCGCGCCGCAGTGGCTCCCCAAGAATGCGGTTTTACAACTTTTTCTCTCCTTCCACACCATCACTCTTGGGGGCCCGGCATGGATTCGAAACCGTCGCGCCTACGCTTAAGGGGCGAGTTTCCCGGCGGGCGAGGGGAGCCACGCCGCAATGCTCGTGTCAAATCCGAGAGTCCACAATACCACCGTCGCCAGCCTGGGACTTCAGCGGCGCGTTGTTGAAGATGCTGGTGGACGTGGAAATGCGGTGGATGAATCAGAAATAAACGGGGCTTTTCATTGCGTCACATTGAACGTTAGCATCTCATCGGCGGTGAGACCACCATCGTCCGCACGCGCACAGAGCACATAGGTGCCAGGTTCATCGAACTTTACTTCCGTGACATACCTGCCGTCCGCAGGAACCGGAGGCAGTACCCAGACCGGCGCCCATGGCGAATTTGCACCCGCTCTCGTGTCTTCCCAAACCTTAATCTGCGAGGGCTCGAACGAAACACCGCCGCGGCCGCGATACACAAACCAAGAGAGGTGCAATCCCAAGACCTTGGTAACCGTTATTCTTTGCAGCGGGCGAAACGCTGAGTTGCGAGCGGTCTGCGCCGAGATTTTCCTCGCTTTGGGAACTCCGTCATCGGTGACAATCGCCACCAGCTCAACCGGCTGACCGACCTTCGCACTTCGAGTCTTTTCGCCCTCCAGTTTGACCAACGGCGGTTTGTTCGCCCGAATTTCGGGAGAGCTCGTTCCGGCGCCGAGCGCGCCGGTTTCGGACATAATGTCGACGTTCTCAATGACCAAATCGGGGCGAAGCGATGCGTACGCTTTGGTGGTCTTCTTATTTGCTATCAGGGTCCAAACCACCTCTTGGCTTCCAAAGTCCTTGGGAACACGAATCCGAAACATAAACCTGTTACGCCGCGGCAGGAAATGTGTCGGCTGTCCCTGGTCCGGTCCGCCGGGCTCAATATTGTTGCCGGGTCCCACCGGGAGGTCGAGTTGCTCTTCCCAGTTGTCATTCATGTACCCGAACACCAGATTGAACGATCCATCGGCGTTCTTCTCCCAGCCCTCATAGGCCGGCCACACAGGTTGGCCCTTATTGTAAGATTCGGCCCAGACCAATACCACGCCCGCCAAAAAAAGAGAAAAAGCGATCGCGGCTGGTCCGAGCCGGCGTGTTAGATATCCCATCGTGACGCCTCGCATTGCTAATTGGTGCTGAGCTTGGCAGGGACCTCGACCGAATTGCAGAGCGGGCACCCAATGATGACTTCCTCCCTGGATTCCTGGCGGCGCTTGATCATCTCTGCCTTGAACTGCTCGTCGCTCAGCGCCACGCCCTGTCCAAGATCGATGAACATGTTCGCGACGGACCGATTGCCAGAACCTTGCCAGTTCCTCGGATCCGGCACGTTCTTGTTGGCGGCGGAGTTATCCATGTATCCGATGATGTGAAGGATCGTGCCTTTGGGCAGGAGCGGCATGGAGTCATCGGCATAGTTGTACCCACGCACCCAGTTGTGATCGTACCCGGCGCAGGTCAACGTCTGGATATTGAATCCCCAAATTGCCTCGAGGCACATACGCGCCCCAGGAGCGTGCAGATGCGGCTCGAACGAAGTGATCTTTGTATTCTCGGTCAGCACCGTATACGCGTGCAGTTGCTGATTCGCCTCATTCGGCCGGATGTAGATGTCCGAGCTATCGCCCAGGATCCGGCTGAACGAGAAAGTATGAGTCGGCTTGTATCCCACCGGATGGAACTTGAAACCGACTTCCAGATGCGCCTTCGTATCGCGGCCGTTCGAATGGAGGTGGACCGAGTCCGAAACGATGCTCGAACCAGCCGCCAATAGCACGCCCGCTTCGGGAGCGAAGAAATCGGCGCCACGTCCGACTTCGTGCACCGGCCAAGGGACCGGCAGTCCCAGGGGGCCACCCTTATCGGTGGTCCAAATCATGTGATGAAAAATGTAGCGCCCGCCCACCGTCGATCGGCCGCCGCCGCTTTTTGGCACATCATTAACTTCGCGCACCTGCACGGCTGATACGTAGCGGTCCTCTTTGAGTCCAGTAGGAACGTTCTCGATTTCTCCCCACCAATCCGGTGCGTCACCCTTCACGAGCATCTCTTTGGTCGACACGATCAAATCAGGCGTGCCAATCGCCCATGTGCTCCCGTCATCCAACTTCCGAGGGGGCGGCATGTCGGCCGGATTGCCTTCCGGGGCGCCGCTGTCAACCCACTTCACGATCTTTGCGAGCTCCAGATCGCTCAGAGAGAGATCGTCCTTGTAATGCTGGATCCCGACATTCTTTTCGATGTACCAGGGAGGCATGGCGCCGCGCCTGTCGCGAATCAGCGTTCGCTCTTTGATAGCCCTGGCCCAAGGTCGAACTTCGCCGTAGGCGATCAGCGACATCGGGGCAACGGAGTTCGGCTGATGACAATTTTGGCAGCTGCGCTGCAGAATGGGCGCGATGTCTTTCGAGAATGTCACTTCGCCTTTGATCACCGGAGTTTCTTCGGCCTTCAGGACCGAAGAAGCAAGCAAGCAAACTGCAACTGGGGCGAGCATGGACAATTCGATTCTCAATCGCCAGAATAGGTTACCGGCATTCATCATATGCGCTCCTTGACGGCACAAGTATCCGTCCACCTACACCTATCTTAATCTTAATCGACTGTAAAGGAACAGCTGCTCGGAGAGCGATGCTCGATGACCTTGATCAGCAGGGCGTGCGTGGCGCGCCGTCAGCAGCGAACGCCAAGTTGGAAATGGAGATCCTGGCGGCCCAGATTGGACGGTGGCTCCCCAAGAACCAAGGTTTCAAACTACCTCTTCGCCCGTAATAGGTTGATTACAAGATCTCCAGCCTGACAGGCTTCCCGACGCGGCTGAGCATTTCCACGAGCGTGTCGATGCTGAACTTGGCCGTTTTCCTGTTCACCACGTCGGACACACGCGGGCGCGAAACCATCAGAATGTCGGCGGCCTCGGCCTGCTTTAAGCGATGTTCCGCAATCCAGACAGACAGCTCCTCCATTGGTGTAGAGCCAGAGCCGTGAAGTTGGAAAATCCGATTCCTGGGGGCCCAGGTTGTGGCTCCCCAGTCTTGACGCGTTTCGAACTTGCGCGGCGTGAAACGGCGGTTGCTCGAACCCGCGTAACGAGCAGATGAACTTGGGAATAGCAGCTCCAATAAGCACTTGCATCCAGACTGGGCGCCCATGTCGGACGTGTCTCGAACCGCCATCGCGGCAGGTTCCGAATGGCCGACAATGCTCCCCGAGGCGACGCTGCGCCACCTTCCCAAAATGCATTGCGCCGGCAGCGCGGGAGAATAGTAGCGAAGGAGGGATTCCCGTGAAAGCAGTCAGGACTCACGGCCGTGGCGGGCCGGAGCAGTTGTTTTTCGAGGATGCACCGGTGCCGGTGGTTCGGCCTGGGGATGTGCTGGTACGGGTACGCGCGACGGGCATCACGCCCGCAGAACTGACTTGGGATGAAACCTATCAGAACGCCGATGGCACGCCG
>JBEKHQ010000294.1:0-4974 GCA_050012195.1 Bryobacteraceae bacterium
GAATCCACCGATCCACAAGGTGGATAAGAACCTTCGGAAGCCTTCGGAGTATTTCAAGTCGAATATCTATGTGGATACCATGGGTCCAAGCGCGATCGGCCTGAAGGCCATGATCGAAATGTGCGGCGTAGACCGCGTATTGTTTGGAACCGACTTCGGACCGGTTCCAATGAGCCCAAAGCTGCACATCGATCTTGTAGACGACACGATCACCGACGCTGGAGATCGCAAGAAGATTTTCTCAACCAATACACTTGCCGTGCTCCGTTTGGCTGAAAGTGCACCTCGCCTCGTGCCCCGGGCTGCTTAGTCTTTATGCGCGAGACCCTGGGAGCTGTGTCTGAGTTCCCAATGATTTCCGCAAATTGGGTCGGCAGCGCCAATGACCGCTGGACGGTGCCACTGGTACTGGCTCGGAAGATGCGGCGGCGGCTGCAGCTAAAGATGCGGCGCAAAACCCGCTTGCGAATACGATCAGCGTGCCGTTCCAGAACAACACCCTTTTTCAATGTGGGGCCGTATGGACGGACAGAGAATGGAGTGCTCATCCAGCCTGTTATTCCATTCAAGTTAAATGAAGACTGGAACGTAATCACTCGAACCATCATTCCGGTGATTTATCAGCCTCAGGTGTTACCCTCGCAGGGTTCAGATTTCGGTCTTGGAAACATCAATCTCCAGTTCTTTCTGTCACCCGCCCGATCCGGCCAGATCATCTGGGGTTTTGGCCCTCAGCTCTGGTTGCCGACAGCGACGAACAAAGCCCTGGGAGTCAATAAATTCGGTGGTGGGCCAGCCGTGGTAGCACTGACTAAGAGGGGGCATTGGCTCGTCGGCACGCTGGTTGGCAACGTTTGGGCTGGAAGCAGCGGCGCTCACTATAACCAAATGACAATTACTCCCCTGGTCTTCTATAACATGCAAAAAGGTTGGTATTTTATGTACGTTTCAATGATTACCGCAAATTGGGTCGGCAGCGCCAATGACCGCTGGACGGTTCCAGTGGGAGCAGGATTCGGCCGCGTGTTCAAGGTTGGGAGGCAGCCGATGAAATGCTCGAACCCAAGTCTTCAATAATGTCCTGCGCCCAAACGGCGGCCCAGCTTGGACGTTGCAAACTCAACTTCAATTTGTGCTCGTCCAAAAGTGAGGCTTCGTCTGACATTCCGCGGCTAGTCCAATGTCGACGCTGATTTGAGCCTCTGCTTCCCGCCGGCAAAATCCGGACCGAGGGTGCGCCACGCGGCGGCTTCACTGTTGAGGTCCGTAACGTCAGATGGTCAGGCGACCACACATGGTCACTGCAAGACCTCCCCTCAACTCGCTCGCCTAAGAGGATCCAGGGCGGGCACGGTCTCCAAAATTTACACTCTCAAGCTCGCTGGTCGAGTCATACGCGCAATGCAAGAGATTGAAACCAAAGCTCAGCCTTGAATGGCCACTAACGGGCAGGGACAGCGTAGTTATGGCCGCATATGCAAGCCGCGCGACGTTCTCAGGGCGAACCCGCTGGCTCGATCTCTGGCATGCTTTGAAGACGCTTCTGCGGTCTTTCTTCGAATGGTTCGGCGAGTTGGGTTTGTTCTGCGGACGTGTGGCGCGCGCGGCGTTCACGCCTCCCTTCGAGGGGGCCGAGTTGCTGCGGCAAATGGATGCCATCGGGGCTAAGTCGCTCCCGTTAGTAGCGCTGGCTGGAGCCGCCACCGGTGTTGTCCTTTCCTTGCAAACCCGCGAGAGTCTAACCCACTTCGGAGCGAAGGCGATGCTGCCGGCCATCATTGTGTTCTCGCTAATCAAGGAAAGTGGACCCGTGATTACCGGCTTGATCGTGAGCGGCCGCGTGGGAGCGGGTATCGGCGCCGAACTTGGGTCGATGAAAGTGACTGATCAGATCGACGCCATGGAGGTCAGCGCGGTAAATCCCTACAGATTTCTGGCGGCCACGCGGGTGCTCGCTTGCATCCTGATGCTTCCGTTGCTCACGTTGGCTGCCGACGCGTGCGGCATCCTGGCCGGCTGGATATCCAGCACCCTCGCGGAGCCCATCACTTTGCTCCATTTCTTGAACAGCGGACTGAAGGGTGCAGCGTTTAGCGACTTTCTTCCACCGACCCTCAAGACGGCCGTCTTTGGCTTGATTATCGGCTTGGTCTCGTGCTTTCAAGGTATGCGAACGGACGGGGGCACGGCAGGTGTGGGAAGGTCCGCGACCAGTTCCGTGGTGCTCTCATCGCTCTTTATTATCCTCGCCGACGTGGTTCTGGTTCGAGTGATTCAAGTGGTTTTTCCAACGTGAGAGATATGGCAAGCATAGTAAAAGCAACTGAGGACGCTTTGCCCGTCGCGGTCGAGGGGCTGCGCAAGTCCTTCGGCGAGCGCGCGGTCCTGAAGGGAATCGATCTCACCATTCGAAGCGGTGAAACCGTGGCGGTGTTGGGGCGAAGCGGGACGGGTAAGAGCGTGTTGTTGAGGCTTCTGGTTGGGTTGCAGCAGCCGGACTCGGGGTCGATTCGAATCCATGGCCAGGACATCGCCGGTCTCGAAATGGATCAGTTGAACAAGGTGCGAATGAAGATCGGGTTCCTGTTTCAGCAGGCCGCGTTGTATGACTCGCTGACCGTCGGAAACAATGTCGAGTTTCCTTTAAAGAGGCACACCACCTTGTCCGAGACCGATCGGAAGAAGCGAGTTCACGAACTGCTCACGAGCGTTGGAATGGACGGCGAACAAGACAAGATGCCTTCCGATTTATCCGGCGGCATGCAAAAACGCGTTGGGCTGGCCCGCGCCCTGGCGCTCGAACCCGACATCTTGCTTTTCGACGAGCCGACATCCGGGCTCGATCCGATTACATCCACGGAAGTGATCCAGCTGATCGTGAAGCTTAAAGAGGAACGCAAGCTTACATCGATCGTGGTCACGCATGACGTTCACAGCGCGAAGCATTTTGCGGATCGCGTCGTTCTGCTCAAAGAGGGAAGTGTCGCGGTCGATGGAACTTTCGGCCAACTGACCATGAGCCGAGATCCATTCGTGGTCGAATTTCTGAAAGATGCGGCTTAGGGGAGGAGTATGAACCAATCATTTCGGCTGGGTCTGTTTATCGTAGTAACCCTGGCGGTTCTGGTGGTTGGAGTCTTTATGATCGGGAAGAGGGAATCGCTATTCAAATCGACTTATCAAGTGAAGGCCGACTTTCAAAATGTGGTCGGACTCACGGACGGCGCCGATGTGCGAGTGGCAGGGCTGCATGAGGGCAGCGTAAAGCACATTCGTCTCCCCAACCGGACGGATGAGAAAGTAACGGTCGTAATGGATCTTGACAGTGGTACGCGCAACGTCCTGAAGAAGGACTCGGTTGCCGCCATCAAATCGGAAGGGCTGATCGGAGACAAGTATGTCGAGATTTCGTTTGGTTCCGACGGCGCGTCCAAGCTGAAGGACGGCGACACGATCGATAGCGAGACGCCTTTCGACATGTCAAATCTGACGAAGAAGGCGAGCGACCTTCTGGATAGCGCCAAGGATGCGGTCCAGAATCTGGACGGAACCGCGAGCAACATGAAGTCCATCAGCGCGAAGATCGACAATGGCACAGGCACGGTCGGCGCGCTGATTAACGACAAAACCGTCTACAAGCAGGCCGCCGCAGGGGCGACGGCTTTCAACGAGGATGCCGAAGCGCTCAAACACAACTTCCTGCTGCGCGGGTTTTTTAAGAAGCGCGGATACGAAGACGCCGATGAGCTGACCAAGCACCAGATTTCGAGCCTGCCTGCCGGGCCGCCCCAAAAGACATTTGACTACGACGGGCAGGCCATCTTCGACAAGCCCGGCGCGGCCAAATTGAAAGACAAGAAGGCGCTGGCGGACGCGGGCGATTATCTCCAATCCAATAAATTCGGGTTGGCTGTGGTGGTGGTATCCATCGGCATGAAGGGCGAGACAGACAAAGACCGGGTGTTGACTGAGGCTCGCGCGAGCGCGGTGCGCGATTTCCTGGCCCAGAATTTCCGGTTGGATGACACGCGCATCAGGACCATTGGCCTTGGCAAAACGGACGGCGCCGGCGATGCGGGCAAAGTGGAGATCCTGGTTTATCCCGGGTCGGCCGCCGACAGTGCGCCGGCGCGAAAGCCTTCGGAGTAGAGGCTCTTCTCGAACGAGGTGAGTGGCTCACCTCTGAAGAGGTGTGACTTTCTTTCCATATCCGATGTTCGAGCCATCCTTCGCAGGATAGACGTCTACGCGCACACGGTCGCCGCGCCTGTAGGTGTCAATCTTCCAGCCGTTCATCATTTGTTTATTCGGACTGCCCAGGTCCACCTCCCAAGTCACCGTGCCGCTCTGGCCTTTGACTTCCATATAGAGCCGCACATGGGGATTGCTCCAGTCAATCCTGGTGACTTCCCCGATAAGGGAGACGGTCTTTTTCGTGTCAAACTGCGCCTCCAACAGATGATGCGCGAGCACCGCGGGTGGCGCCAACAGGAAACTCAAGCCGAGTATCAAAACCGCCGGTTTAGATCTAATCGTCGATGCCTCCCGACAGAACTGCCCGCTCTGACGTCGCCCACCGGCACTGTATTCGACTCGTTGGCGGCCGGACTCACTTCGGTGCTTGGCTTCCAGACGCGGCGGCCTGCTCCTCGGCGCGGGCTCCGGCCAGGATACCTTGCATGCCGTAGTTACCCTCATGGCAGGCGTACTCGAAGACCGGTTGCGGAGAGTGCTTCAAAGGGATCATGAGGCTCCATGGCTTCGTCCATGTCTCCGGGTCGTCGATCGTGATTTCGTATTTCAGGTTCTCCGGACCACTGCGGGACAGGCGCTCGATCACATGCAGCTTTTCGCTGGATAGGTTCATAAAGCTTCTGGGTTTGTAGTTGGTGGTGTCCACGACAAGCGTATCGCCTTCCCAATGGCCGCGCGAATCCCCAAGCCACTGATGGACCGTGGATGGAAGATGGGGAC
>JBEKHQ010000295.1:0-6803 GCA_050012195.1 Bryobacteraceae bacterium
TTCATGGTGCGCAAGGAGCTCGATCCTTGAACTTGTTGTTTCTACCGAGGTGATACAAAATGCCGCTGTACACGGCGATCATGGAGCAGCGTTTTGTTTCCGACGAGACGAAGACAAGGATCGCCGAGGAGATCACGCGCATACACTCCACGGTTATGAAGGTTCCGAAGGGCTTTGTACGCGTCGTCTTTCTTTCCTATCCGGAGGGTTCTGGATACGCGGCGGGAGAACAGGCTCCCACCGCAGCGCTCAACTGTGTTCTGCGGAGTGGCCACACTGTAGAGGAAAAGACGGACCTGTTGAAGCAACTGTGGTCAATGTTTAAGAAGCTAACCGGAATCGCGACGGATCAGTTAGCTATATCGCTACAAAAGATCCCGTCGAGTAACGCCATGGAGATGGGGCAGATCATGCCTGACGTAAGCCACAAGTAGCAGCGCCCGCCAATCCGCACGACTCTATCTTATCTGGGAGAGTCTCGACAAATAATTCATCTCCAGCTCGCCCTCATAAGTTTCGGCGCCGATCTTCAACGCTTCCGTCACGCGCGCTTGCGTCACCTCGCTAGCGACACTTAAATCAGACTCATGGGCTTCCACCAGAAGCCCCTCCGCTATGGAACTAAACGCGCCACTATCCACGGCGGCCTTAGCGTGAGCGATGGCGTGCGCAGGAAAAGAGGCGATACGGTGAGCCAGTTTCTCGACAAAAGGCGCCAACTCCTCCGCCGGCAACGCTCGATTAATATAGCCGTAACGTTCCGCCTGCTCCGCCGACAGATCATAGCAACCCAAGAGCACCTCCAGGGCGCGTCCCCGCCCGATGAGCCGCGGCAATCTTTGCGTAGCGCCGCCGCCCGGAACAAGCCCAACCGCCACCTCTGGATGGCCGAAGATCGCTTTGCCAACGGCAGCAAAACACATATCCACCGCCAGGGCGATTTCACTTCCTCCGCCTCGGGTCCGTCCCTCGATTTTGGCGATAGTCACTTTGGGCATGTTCCTGAACCGCTCGCCGATCGTCTGCGTAAGCCGGAAGCTGCGTGTATGGGACACCATTTTGGAAGCGTTTCCAACCCGGCCCAAACCAGAATGGGCTATAAAGAAATCAGGCAGCGCGCTCTCGAGGACCACAACCCGGACACCCTCATCGGTCTCCAGTTCCCTGCCAAGTTTGTCGAATTCCTGTGACAGAACTTCATCAAGAAGATTTATCGGCGGGTGGTCGATGCTGACGAATGCGACTCCAGAATCAAACCTGAACCTGAAACATTTGTAATCAGAATATGGCATGAGAGTAGCGTGTTCTCAGACTTCGGCAACTATCGGGTTAGCCAACTGCCCGAGGCTTTCCACCTCTGTGATGAGGGTCTCGCCAGCACGCAACCAGCGATGAGGAGTGCGTCCAAGTCCAACGCCCGCCGGCGTTCCGGTACTCACGATGTCGCCGGCCTTGAGGGGCACAATCGCTGAGAGGTACGCGATGAGGTCGGGTATTCGAAAGATCAACTCACGCGTATTCGACCGCTGCAAGACTTCGCCGCCGATGGTGAGCTTGATGTCAAGCGCATGTGGATCCGGCACTTCATCCTTGGTGACGATCGCTGGCCCAAGGGGGGCGAACGTATCGAAACTCTTGCCCAGAGACCATTGGCTGGTAGCCATTTGCACGTCTCGCGCACTTACGTCGTTCATGATCGTGTAGCCGAAAACGTGCTCCTCCCAAGCGGCTGCCGAAATGCTCTTGCCGCCCTTACCGATGACAAAGGCGAATTCGGCTTCGTAATCGGGCTGCTGCGTTAGCTTCGGCAGGACGACGGTGGAACGCGGCCCGTTGAGGGCGGACGTTAGTTTCAGAAAGATCGTCGGCACTTTCGGGATCTCTTGATGCGTTTCAATGGCGTGATCGCGATATGCCAGTCCAAGGCAGAAGATGCGCGGCGGGTTTTGGAGCGGAGCCAGCAATTCCAAGCGGAACGCGCCGCGTCTTGCCTTGCAGGAAGGTCCGGAGCCCGCCCAGTGCGCCCGGTCCTTCTTCGATCAAGCTCCTGACATCGGGTACCTGGTCTGAAATATCGACAATCTCTTCACCCAGCAAAACTCCGGGCTTTATACCTCGATCCCGGTTTCTGTATGTGACTAGCCTCATGGATTCCCCTGCGTTATCGCTTAGACGGTTCTATGTCTTGGAGATCCCCCACAGCGCGGGTTTGTTGGCGGCGAAACAAACAAATTGATTTCCCTTAAGCTCTTCCTCGGAGAAGATCATGAATAAGCTTCTATCAGCAGACCCCACACGGCTCGGCCGTCCGGATGTACCACCCTCTTCGGATGCCGTGGAGGAAGAGCGTGTTGGGGGAACTCCGGAAAAACTTAAGACAGATCTGATCGACATACTCGGCGAGGATCTGGTGCGGCACCGTATCAGCGACCTGGTGCGTTATGCATCGGATGCCAGCCCTTACCGGTATATCCCGAACGTGATCGTGCAACCAAAGAACATCGATCAGGTGGCGGCGATTTTTCGATATTGCATCCGCAAAGTCCGCCATGCGACCTTCCGGGCGGGTGGCACCAGCCTAAACGGCCAGTCGCAAGGCGACGACATCCTGCTCGATGTGAGGCAGCACTGGAGCGGCTGGGAGGTCGAGGACAACGGGTCGCGGATTCGCTGCAATGTCGGCACCACGCTTGGACGTATTAACGAAGTATTGAAACCTTACGCCCGCCGCATGGGACCGGATCCTGCGAGCATTAACGCCGCCACAATCGGCGGCGTCCTAGCCAATAACGCTGGTGGTATGCGTTGCCGGCCAGCAATCGATTCGTACCATTCGATCGTCGGAATGAAAGTCGTTCTTACGACCGGCACGATCATCGATACCGAGGACCCGCACGCCGAGGAAAGTTTTGCTGCATCCGAGCCAGAAATGGCGGCGGGACTGTTGAAGATCCGCGAGGAGATTCTTGCGGACAAGGAACTCCCTGCCCGGATTGTTCGGAAGTATGGCATCCGTAACACTTGCGGATATGCCATGCATGCGTTTCTCGACGGTGAAACACCTGTAGAAATCCTGCGGCGACTGATGGTTGGATCAGAGGGCACGCTCGGCTTCGTGGCCGAGGCCGTCTACAAGACTTATCACTTGTCCGCAAGAACGACGGTGGCCTGGCTGCCATTCGACACAATCGACGCCGCAGTCGAGCAGGTCGGTAAGTTGGTCGAATTGGGAGCGCAGGCAGTGGAGCTGATGGTCGCTTCATCCCTGACCGCCGCCTCCAAACTGATGAAAGGAACGCCAAAGTATTGGACGGATCTCGATCCGAAGAACGCGGCTCTACTGGTTGAATTCGGCTTCGATAGCGACCAAGAATTTGAGGTGATCCAGAAGAGGGTCGGGCACGCTCTACGCGACGTGAAAATGCTGCGGCCGCTGGAATTCATTCGTGACGCCGAAGCGATTGAGCTTGCATGGCACATTCGTGATGGACTCCTCGGCATCGTAGGTGAGATGCGTCCGCAAGGCACAAACCTCATCATCGAAGACGTGTGCTTTCCACCTGCACAACTTGCGAATGCCACGCGCGATTTGCTCGGTCTTCTTGCCAAGCACGGATATGAAGCTTCCGCCGCGGGGCATGCTGCTTACGGGAACCTGCATTTCGTCATGATTGCACGACTGAGCGAAGAGGCGAGCCGGCAGCAGTACGACAGTTTCATGCGTGACCTTGTCGAAATGGTGGTGGATAAGTATGACGGCTCTTTGAAGGCGGAGCACGGAACGGGGATCAACATGGCTCCCTTTGTCCGGCGGGAATGGGGCGACAAACTCACTGACCTGATGTGGCGCATTAAACATCTCCTTGATCCGCACGGAATCCTGGCTCCGAATGTCTTGCTGAGCCACGATCCAATGATTCACCTGAAGAACCTCAAAACCACACCGGCGATCGAAGACGTTCATCATGCTTCTCATTGCATTGAGTGCGGCTTCTGCGAACCCGTGTGCCCAAGCCGTAACGTGACCGTCACTCCCAGACAACGCATTGTTCTTCGTCGCGAGATGTCACGACAGCCCGAGTGGTCGAAGCTGCTGACCCAACTGCAGCATGAGTACGAATACGACGCAATCGAGACATGCGCCGTCGATGGCACCTGCGCCGATGTCTGTCCGATTGCAATCAATACAGGCGCCCTGATGAAACACTTCAGGAAGATGGAACACTCCGCGAGTGCCGAAGAGATTGCGCTCGATGTGGCCCGGAAATGGGCCGAGGTGGAGAAGCTGGCCCGTCGTGGTGTCAATGCGGCCGACGTCGTGCAAACAATAACCAGCCCCCATCTGCTTGAGGCCCTGACGGACGTGGCTCGCAGCGTTGTCAGCAAGGACCTGGTTCCCACAGTAGCCGGCCCCATGCCGCATGCCGCCCCTGCCGACCTTCCTGCAACGAAACGCGCGGGTGCGGCGGCCGCATATTTCCCGGCGTGCATCAATCGCATCTTCGGCAGGGACAACACCAGGCCCGCGTCGCCAGCGCTTCCTGAGACCTTCGTAGCTCTCTCTGAGCGCGCGGGCAAGCCTCTCTGGATTCCCGATGATGTGAGAGGCCTTTGCTGCTCGACGCCGTGGAGCTCCAAGGGCTACAAGCGGGGGCAGACTTGGATGTCCGAACAGATGAGCGACGCGCTGTGGCGCTGGAGTGACGAAGGCAAGTTGCCGGTGGTGGTGGATGCGGCTTCCTGCACGCTCGGTCTCAAAGACGACATGCTAGAGCATCTTGACGATGAACGTAAGGATCGGCTGAAAGGTATCACCATCATCGATTCGATCGCTTGGTGCAAAGATCTTCTGCCCTCACTAAGCATTCACAAAACGATTCCGAAAATCCTTGTGCATCCCACCTGTTCGACGACACACCTCGGACTCAGTGAGACGCTGCTCGAAATCGCCGGCGCGCTAGCTGACAACGCCGAAATTCCTTTGGGAACGACTTGTTGCGGGACCGCCGGCGACCGCGGCCTGCTGCATCCCGAGCTGGTTCATTCCGCCACCCGCGACACACTCGTACAAATCCAGAGCTCCGAGGAGGACACCCGCTTCGTTTCTGCAAATCGGACCTGCGAGTTGGGTATGCGCCAAACGACAGGCAAAGTGTATGAATCATTCATTTACGCGCTGGAAGAGGCTACACGCTTGTCCGAATGATTCCACCAATCGCGCTCGAGCGACGGACTAAGGCGCCAAGTGGACCATTAGTATTACGAGCGGAGGCGAAAAATCGAGAATGCGAAGGACGGGCAGAAGGCCGTTGAGCAATCGAGCCCAACTAGCGGAGCAGGTTCACTCGCGCCAGATCGATGATCTCATCGCCGCGTCCATTGAGAACGGCCGTCAGCATGAAAAGGCCGAAGTTCTTGGCTTCTTCGTAGGTGATCGTCGGAGGCATCGAAAGCTCCTGACGCGATACTAGAACCTCCACCAATGCAGGCCCGTCGTGCTGGAGAGCCTGGGCGATCGCAGGTTCTACCTGATCCGGAGTTTCGGCTCTCAAACCCAAGATGCCCGCCGCGTCGGCGATCTTTGAAAAATCCGGATTGTGAAGAGTGGTCGCGAAATCGAGAAAGCCGCCGGCCTTCATTTCCAGCTCCACAAAGGCTAGCGAGTCATTCTTGAAAACTACCAGCTTTACCGGCAGATCGTGCTGGCGCAACGTTAGCAGTTCGCCCATGAGCATCGCCAACCCGCCGTCGCCGGACATTGTGATCACCTGGCGGCTGGGATGGCTGACCTGCGCGCCGATGGCCTGTGGTAACGCGTTGGCCATCGACCCGTGGTTGAGGGAGCCAACCAGCCGGCGCTTGCCATTCATCCGGAGATAGCGCGCAGCCCATACCACCGGCGTTCCGACGTCGAAAGTGAAGATGGCATCGTCGGATGCGAGTTGATCAATGACGCTCGCGACATATTGCGGATGGATGGGTGTCCTGCCGGAATCGCCGCTTGCCAGCTTGTCCAGACCCTCGCGCGCTTTTCGATAATGCTCGACTGATTCTTTCAAATGCGCTTCATTCGGGCTCTGTTCCAGCCTGGGCAACAGCGCTCGGAGGGTGGTCTTGGTGTCCCCCACAAAGCCAAAATCAACTTTGCTGCGGCGCCCTAGCTGCTCGCCTCTAATATCGATCTGCACCACCGTCGCTTCCTTGGGAAGGAACTGCCGATAGGGAAAGTCCGTGCCGAGCATCAGCAGCGTATCGCAGTTCATCATGGCGTGATAGCCCGATGCGAATCCGAGCAAACCGGTCATACCCACATCAAACGGGTTGTCGTACTCGATGAACTCCTTGCCGCGGAAAGCATGCACGATGGGAGCCTGTAGCTTCCCCGCGAACTCAATCAGTTCGTCGTGAGCTCCGGCGCACCCGGCGCCCCCCAGGATCGTTATCTTCTTGGAGCGATTCAGAACTTCCGCAAGCAGGCTAAGCTCATCATCGGAAGGACACACCGTCGGTTTCGGCTCGGCGAAAAGCAAGCGCGGTTGTTGCTCAACGGCGTGTCGCAAGGCGACATCCCCTGGAATCACAACCACAGCAGCGCCTCGCCTTGCCATCGCAGTTTGGATGGCAATCTCGAGCACGCGCGGCATCTGCTCGGGCTGCGAAATAAGCTCACAATAATGGCTGCACTGCCCGAAGATGTGTTCCGGATGAGTCTCCTGGAAGTATCCACTGCCGATTTCAGCGCTCGGAACTTGCGCCGCGATGGCGAGAACGGGGACGCGGCTGCGCTGGCAATCGTAAAGGCC
>JBEKHQ010000296.1:0-4961 GCA_050012195.1 Bryobacteraceae bacterium
AAATAGTTGCGGCGCCGCGGCCATAGCCATCGCCGCCGTGCTCGTTTTTAGTACGGTGCGTCTTGTCGAACCCATAATCGCTGCCCTCCTCGATCATCGCCGCGGCCGGCGCATGCGGCTCGAAGCGCCCAGAGTACTCGCGGCTAACAGATTCAGGTACGGTCCGTGTCGCGAAAAAATTCTAGCACAGGTTCGCTTAGGCGTTATCCACGCGCGATGGGAAAGAGAGTACGACGCGATTACGTCTGGTTGCCGTTTACTGCAAACAGAATGACCGGATTGAGCTTGTTCATTTTCAAAGCAGTCCCGTTCAAAAGCTAATTCCCGCACCTATATCTCACAAAAGTTCCAGGTATCTCCTCGCGCGGTCCGCGTCATTCCGACAGCATCGGAACTTGATTTCACGCTTGACAAGGCGGTCGCATCGTGCGATTTTGATAGAAACAGACCGGTCGGTCTGTTTGTTTGGAGTCTCGTGACCAAGGGCGAAGAAACACGGCAGCAGATTCTGTTCCAAGCCGCCTGCCTGTTCAACGTCAAAGGCTACTCGGGCGCCGCCTTGAGCGACATGATGCGCGCCACCGGTCTTCGAAAGGGCGGCATCTACAACCATTTCGAAAGCAAGGAGAAACTGGCCGTCGAAGCGTTCGACTACGCCGTTACAGTCATTCAGGCCCGCTTCAAGCAGGCTTTGGCCGGCATCTCCGGCGCGCGCAACCGCCTCAGCGCCTTCCTCGTGTTCTTCGAGGATTACAGCCGCAACCCTCCCATTCCCGGCGGATGCCCGATCATGAACACCGCCATCGAACACGATGACGGGCACCCGGAACTGCGCAGACGGTCGCGCCAGGCCATGGAACAGTGGCGGCAGTTTCTAGTGCGGACCGTGCAGCGAGGCGTCGAGAGCGGCGAGATCCCACCGGATACCGATCCAGAACAGGTAGCCACAATTTTCATCGCCACCATCGAGGGCGCCGTCATGATGTCGAAGCTGTATCGCGATACTTCCCATGTCGATCACGCCTTGGCCCATCTGAAACGCTACATCGAGGAGTCCCTATGAGCGACGGGTATGTCAAAACCGCTTGCATTCTATGCAGCGTGAATTGCGGAATCGAAGTGAAGCTGGAAGACGGCCACATCCGCCACGTCCGGGGTGACCGCGCTCATCCAAACTCGGCGGGGTATCTGTGCCAGAAGGCGCAGCAGCTGGACCACTACCAGAATCATTCCCTGCGGCTGGACACGCCGCTCCGAAGGCGCTCCGATGGTGGCTTCGAACCCGTGAGTTGGGAGACTGCTATCTCCGAGATCGCCGCCGCGCTTGGAGACATACGGACCCGGCACGGGAGCCAGTCCCTGGCCTATTACGGTGGCGGTGGGCAAGGTAATCACGTGGGCGGGGTGTATGGAACGGCTCTGCGGGCGGCGCTTGGAACTCGTAACTATTACAACGCGCTGTCGCAAGAGAAGACGGGAGAGTTCTGGGTGAACGGCCGGTTGTTCGGATCGGAGAACGCCCACGTCACCGAGGATTTCGAGCACTGCGACGTTGCCGTGTTTCTGGGGTGCAATCCGTGGCAGGCGCATGGCGTTCAGAGAGCGCGGGTGGTGCTCAAAGAAATTCAGGCCAACCCGAATCGTAAGATGATCGTGGTGGACCCGCGGCGAACCGAAACGGCTGCGATGGCAGATCTGCATTTGCGCGTGCGTCCGGGCGGCGATGCCTGGCTGCTGGCGGCCCTCAACGCACAGATCGTGCGCGATGGCAACGTAAAACGCGAGTGGCTCCAATCGCACACCCACGGCATCGAAGACGTTCTCGCCGCACTCGCCGAAATCGATGTCGACGCCTGCGCGGAACGGGCCGGCGTCGATGTCGGCGATGTACGCACGGCGGCGCGCTGGATCGGCGAGGCGAGGTCCTGCGCCATCCGCGAGGATCTGGGGCTGCAACAGACGCTGCATTCGACCCTGAACTCTTATCTCGACAAACTCCTTTGGCTGCTGACCGGGAACTTCGCCAAACCCGGAGGCAACAACCTGCATACAACCTTCTTCCTGGCTGCCAAGGCTTTTGCGGGCGAATCGCGAGGGCCTGAGCGCAACAACTCCTACGTTTCGCCGGTGCTTGGCCATCGCGTAATTCAAAACCTGCTCCCGCCCAATATTCTGCCGCTTGAGATCCTTGCCGATCATCCCGAGCGTTGCCGCGCTGTATTCGTGGAATCAGCCAATCCTTTGCTCACTGGAGCGGATACGCTTCGCTATCGGGAAGCTTTTTCTCAACTCGACCTTCTGGTAGTGGTGGATGTCGCCCTCACGGAAACCGCGCGGCTGGCACACTACGTTTTGCCGGCGGCGTCCCAGTTTGAGAAGTGGGAAGCCACCATGTTCAGCTTCGAGTTTCCGTCCAATGCGGTCCACTTTCGCCCGCCCGTTTTCGAGGCCCGAACCGGCACTCTCGATGAGCCCGAGATTTACACGCGGCTGCTCGAGGAAATGCGTATCCTTCCGCGCGAGTTCCCGGAGTTGACCGCCGCGGCAGAAGCCGGGCGCGAGGACTATTATCAGGCCCTGATCGGTTATCTGGGAGCGCACCGGAGCATGGCTCCGTTCCTCGTACCGATCGTCTATCGAACGCTAGGCCCCACGCTTCCCGGGCGATCGCCGGCGCTGGCTTTTGCCTGGTTGTGCAGCCACGGGGTAGCGCGCAAGTATCCAGATGCGGTGCGCCGCGCCAGACACACCGGCGCTACTCCGTTCGCTTTGGGTGAGGCGGTCTTTGAGGCAGTGGCAGCGGGCCACTCCGGCGTGGTCTTCACTCAGAGCGAGTACGACGAAACCTGGCGCGACCTCATTCGTCACCCGGATGGTAAGATCGCTCTGGCGATTCCGGAACTGCTGTCCGAACTTCGCGACCTTGCCGATGAGCCGCTCCAGGCGCACACCGATGAGTTTCCGTTCGTTCTCTCCGCGGGAGAGCGCCGCGCCTATAACGCGAATCAGGTCTATCGAGATCCGGATTGGCGCAAGCAAGACCGCAACGGCGCGCTGCGCATACATCCCGCCGATGCGGGCCGTCTGGGACTTGCCACCGGCGATCCGGCGCTGTGCCGGTCGCGTCGAGGCGCAGTCGCGGTCGAAATCTTGCTGGATGAAACGGTGCAACGCGGTGTAGTGTCCCTGCCACACGGTTTCGGCATGCTGTACACGAACGCCCAAGGTGTGTTGGAGCAGAACGGCCCGGCGGTCAACGTCCTGACGGACTCGGAAGACCGCGACCCGATCGCCGGCACGCCGTGGCACAAGCACGTTCGCGTCAATATCGAGGCGGTCTCATCCCTGCACTGATGTCTCCGTGTCGCAAAATCGCACGATCACCTCACTGACCCAATTCAAAATCGCGACGCCTAGCCCCGGCTACTGGCGCGGCACGTTCAGCAACCCGCCGATCAACCTTAGTCAATCCCGAGACCATTCTGGAGTTGCAGGAACTCGTTTGGACTGATCGAGTCCGACCAGGCTTTGCGGGTCGTGGTTTTCGACAGCGCACACCCGGATTTCTTCTTCGGGCAGCGCCGCCTCGCAGACCGACGCTGCGGCGACCTCGACGGCGTGCTCCAGACCTTTGGAATCGGTGAACGAGACCCGGCAGGACCGGGCGGGGCGGACGAATCGCGATCGTCAGCAGCTTTCAAACGGGAAGGGCGCTTGCCGTCCGCCTTAGACCCCAGCGTCGCGCTCAGAATTACTTCGGCGCCAGCACCAGCTCGATCTGATTGCCGTCCGGGTCTTTGACGAAAGCGAAGCTGAGGCCCTCTTCTGACTTGGCAGTCGGGCGGATTAGCGTGCCGCCGTTGGCCTTTGCCGACTCGATCGCCTTGTCGAGGTCCGGCACCTGGAGGATGAGCGCGGCCATCGCGCCAGCCGGAGCATCCTTCGGACGGGTCGCGATCACAATGGGTGTGGTGGTGGCCATCTTGGCCACGTCAGCCGTCGAGCCGGAGTTGATAACGATCTCCCTGAACGTCGCCGTGTTCGCCGGCCGGCGTGTTTCGGACATCCCAAAAGCTCTCTTGTAGAAGGTCGCGATCGCCTCGGGATCGGTAGCCAGCACCCGGATGCTGCGCACGCGGATACCGCTCTCTTGCGCCGTCGCCATTGTCGCCGCTGCCAGAATGCATGCAGCCACCGCCTTCACTAAACTCATTGCGCCCTCCCTCGCCTCACGTGACTATCTAACCACCGACACCGTCCAGATCGGCCTCGAATTGGACGAAGATTTATCAGTGTAGCACCGTATTTTCAGGGGGCATTTCCGCAAGTGGGGCGTGATACGTCAAGTCGGATAGTTTCCGGGCGCGCCGTAATCCGCCCAAAAGAAGCTCTAGGGCAATCCGGCGTGGGGCACTTCGACCTCAGTCATTAGGATCGAGGCACGATGGTTCACGGATGCCTCCGACTCTTGGAAGGTGGGAGCGGCGCAAGCGAACAGCGTGCGCCCTTGATCGCCGCCCAGCATGCAAGCGAACAGGCCGACTCCATTCGCAGTAAGTTCTTCTAGGATGCGGCCGCCCTCGGCCACCCGGAGCAGCCGGCCGTGGGCGGCATCGGCCACCCAAACCGCACCTTCCGCGTCCAGACAAATACCGTCGGGCGCTACCTGTAGTTGCCCGAGCATTTCACCAACGGCTGTCGATCTAGGCGGATCGCCAAAGGCAGCCCACGTCCAGCGCTCGCCCAGCGAGGCCGCAGTGACCGAAAAAGCGCTCAGCCGGCCCATCATGGTCTCAGCGACGATGAGTGTGCGGCGGTCCGGCGTTAGCACCATGCCGTTAGGGAAGCCGAGGCCGTTTGCAGCCACCTGGGCCGTACCGTCGGGTTCAACGCAGATGAGCACGGTGGTGCAGGCTGGGGCGCCGCCCATGAGATCGAACCCGAAATTCCCCACCCAGGCG
>JBEKHQ010000297.1:0-4952 GCA_050012195.1 Bryobacteraceae bacterium
CTTCCAAGCGCAGGATTCTAAAGATTATCTGAACGGAATCGTTCATTTGATGTGTACGCCGTCGTGCATAGAGGTCCGCGTTACTGAACGTTACTCGGATTAGCGTTTCGAACCGGGACCATCGGCTCGCAGAGTTTCGTACACCTTGACGATAGCTTTGTAGCAGCCGCAAGATGCCGATTCCAGACCGTGCCGGTTGATCACGGTGATCTTGCCCCGCACGTATCGGATATACCCTGCCTTCTTCAATTTGCCGGTGGCTACATTTACGGTCGCCCTTCGCACGCCCAGCATATGAGACAGGAATTCCTGCGTGAGCGGGAAGGTGTCTTCGCCCGCGCGGTCATGCGTCATCAGCATCCATCGGGCGCAACGCTTTTCCATGCTGTGGATTCGGTTGCAGGCGGCGCCATAGAGCACCTGCCGCAGCAGCGCGTACAGATGCCGATTAATCAACTGTTGCATTGACGCCCGGCCGCTAACCAGTTTCCGAAAGGCTTGGGCTTCGATCCGCACCGCCTTACCGGGTATCTGCACCAGGTTCAGGCCGAGCGCTCCTTGCACTTCGAGCACCTCCGAAGCTCCGACAACTCCTTCTTTTCCGATGGTAGCCATCTCCATCCGAGGCTGGTCATCGCTGGTCACTAACAGGGAGAACATGCAGGTTAGCGGGAAATAAACGGCGTCAACGCGCGCGTCTTGAAGAAGCATTCGTTTGCGAAGTTTTAGAGAAACTATTTTGGCTTCCAACATCAAGGCGGCCAAGTCTTCCGGACTCAGCTTGGCCAAGAATAGATTTTTTTTGGGATCGGAACCATCCGTCGGGCGGGTCTGCTTTATCATGTGTGCTCCTGACAAGGGTTCAACGTGGGCTACTGGTCCACGCGACCATCAAGTCGTGTCACAACTCTTCAGGAGCGTTGCCGACGGAATTGTCGAGCCGACGGAACTGGAAAGGGGTACGAGGTATCTCTGCTACCTTATTGTCGCATAGCCGTTGCGGTCAGTATGCTCCCCGCCGGGCCCGGCGCGAACGTAAAAAAAACAAAACACTTCCCAGCCGGCGCGGTCTAACCGTGGGGACCTGATTCCCTAAGAGTCGGCAGAACTAGGAGCATCATATGAAAATCAAGACCATGGACGACCTATTCCTTGAACAGATCGCGGACCTGTATGACGCGGAGCAGCGTCTGGTGAAAGCTCTCCCTAAAATGGCGGAGGCCTCCACGTCTCAAGCGCTACGGGACGCGATTGAATCGCATCTCGAGCAAACCAAAGGGCACGTGAGCCGTCTGGAGAGAATATTCGGGGAGCTGGGAAAAGACGCGAAGGGGCAGACCTGCGAAGCGATGAAAGGGTTGGTGAAAGAAGGCGAGGACACCATCGGCGAAATCTCTAACATCCTGTTACGCGACGCCGGAATCATTGCGGCCGGGAATCGGGTCGAGCACTACGAAATAGCCGCTTACGGCTCGGCCAAATCGTTCGCGAAGACGCTGGGACTCCACGGGGTCGTTGCGCTGCTCGAGCAAACCTTGCGGGAAGAAAAAGAGGCTGACCAGATCCTGACAAGACTGGCGGAGAGCATGGTGAATGAGCAAGCGCTACGAGCTGGCGAGCTGCAGGCGCGTTAATCAGAGCGGAGTCGTGAGCGCGGGGGGCCTGAAAGGGCCGCCCAATCGCGGCGCAGCACAAGGGAGAAATGTTCAGATGGAAAGCAATGTAACCTTCGCGAACGGCGCAGAAACGCGCGCCGACGAACTTGATCGCAAAACGGAGGGGCGGCCCATGATCGCACTGTCCGACTCTTCGGGAGTGTCTTGGGGCGCGGTGATCGGAGGCGCCTTCGTGGGCGCGGCCTTCTCTCTAATTCTGCTGGCGTTGGGTGCGGGCCTGGGACTATCGGTCGTTTCGCCGTGGTCGAACGTCGGCGTATCCGCGTCCACTGCGGGTATCGCGGCTATTGTCTGGCTGATGGCCATCGAAATCATCGCTTCCGGTTTGGGCGGCTATCTCACGGGCCGCTTGCGGACCAAATGGGCGCAAACCCATACCGACGAAGTGTATTTCAGGGATACCGCGAATGGATTTTTGGCCTGGGCCGTGGCGTTGGTGATCAGCGTGGTTTTTCTGGCGTCCGGCGCCGCTTCCATGGTGGGCGCTGGGGCGTCATCGACGGCGAACAGCGCGACTGACAGTCACGCATATTTCGTGGATACTCTATTTCGTTCGGACCGTCCGGGGTCGGAAAATAGCGATCTTCCGTTGCGGGAGGAAGCGGACCGCATTCTTGCCAATGCCCTGAAGCAGAATCAAATGCCGGCGGCGGATCAAAGTTACTTAGCGCGGATCACCGCCGCTCAAACCGGAATCAGCTTGCCTGAAGCACAAAGACGAGTTTCTGATGCGATGGCCGACGTTCGGCAAGCCGAAGATTCGGCGCGGAAAGCGACAGCACGCCTGTTGTTGTGGTTGTTCCTGGCTCTTTTGATGGGCGCGTTTAGCGCCAGCTATGCCGCAACCATCGGCGGCAGGCAACGCGATCACGTAAAAGCAGTCTAATCATTCAGAGGAGGCTCACGATGCGCTCGATTTTACTTTTGTTCCTCGGCGTACCGATTCCGATCATTCTGATCATTGCGCTGTTCACTCATCACTTTTGAGCTTCGTATGTCGGCGAGCTAGTGCCTTTCGACGCCTTCCCGGACCGCGGCCCCGACCTGCAAAAAAGCATCCAGGCTCGACGGTTTTTTGAGGTGGCGCCTGACGCCCAGCGCGGCCATCTGGGTTCGATCCCGGGGCGCATCCCAGCAAGACAGTACAATCGTGGGCGTATGAGCGGACGCCGGGGTGTTTGCGAAACTCAGCGAGCACTTCCGAGCCGTCCGCCTTCGGCAGGTTCAGCCCTGTGGTTTACTCCTCTTGACGATACTCTTCACCTTTGCTAGCCGCGTCTTGACAGCCAGAACCTAGGCCGCATTGATCCTGGAACGTGCTTCCCGGCCGGCAAGCAGACTGTGATTTTACGTGCTCCATCGCAATAGCGCGCCGACGCCGGTGGATTCGAGCAGCGTGCATTTCGCTCCGCTTCCGCTCCTCAGGCTCGTAGAAGGACAAGGATCATCCCCAGTTGCGCCGGAGAGCCGCACGCCGGTATGCGGGCCCACGAGGAATCCCGCAGCCAAGAATTTCTAGAGAGCTTGCAGTACTGCCCCGATCACGTGGCCAGTGGCCCGGTTGGCGGGCCTGCTGAAGCGCGACTTACAGCCGGAAAGGCGTCGCGCTCACAACCACGGACGCCATGATCGCTGCGGCGGCGCTGTACCATCGCTACACGTTCGTAACGACAATCTCAAGGACTATCCGATGAAGGAAACGGATCCCTCCCGAAGGCGGCGTAAGCTGACCCTTCCGTCATCAAATGGATGATGGGCGACGGGTGAAGAAGTTATATTTTCAAAACCGCTCAGGTCCGGTTCTGACGGTCGGCGAATCCCCAAAAGTTACACCTAAGTCTCAGGAGCAATCTCGAACGAGAGTGGGCTTCCACCGTTTGAGTGTATCCATAGTGAGCAACTGCACGGCCGGGTCAGAAATATCAACCTGAACAAATTCGTCATGGCTTATGAATACTATCGGATCGGAAGTTGCGCCTATCAGGTAACTGTCCCAACCAAATATCAGAGGGAAAAGTGTGAGCATCAGGGCGAGATTATTTTCCGACGCGTGAATTAATCGGCCCGGGAATTCAGTAAGGCGGGAGCCTTGCTCCTGAGTGCTCGCGAGTCGGTCGAAATATTCTATCCCCACCGCCTCCATCTCTTCGGTCCAGATTCCTAATCCGTAGATCCACAGAAGCGTTTCTGCGGTAGAGTTTAAAAATGTCAGACCCACAAGATCCTTGGCGAACCATGGTAATTTATACGGTTGGCTGGGGAGCTCTAATCGGATTTGGAAGCGAGCCTGGGGCGTCCTCTCGAGACCTCCGTCTGCACTAATCGTGATACCGTGTTCTCGGCACCACGCCACAACTTGGGTGTGTGCAAAGTTTTGCATAACTCCTTCAAGGAATAGGGATAAGATTTCGGGGTGGAAAAGCTATACGCGACCCCTCACTAAAACCTATCCAATAGAGGGACGCCGCAACAGTCACAATTGTAAATATATTCGACTTTCGGTTCCGGCGCCCAAGTGTTTCGCGGATCGTGTTTCCCGGCCGGCAAGCAGACTGTGATTTTACGTGCTCCATCGCAATAACGCCGCGACGCCGGTGGATTCGAGCAACATGCGTTGCGCTCCGCTTCCGCTCCTCAGGCTATACTGTTGTGATCCCAGCGAGGAAAACTGTCAATGCGCGTTCTCTCTCTATTCGTCATCATCGTCGTCGAAGTGTGGGCTCAATCCGCCACCCATCCTCTCGACAGCCTTTCGACCGCCGAATACTGGACCGTTTACGATGCTCTGCAACAAGCGGGCCAAGTCACTCCCGCTACTCTCTTTGCGAGTGTCCTGCTACACCCTCCCGCCAAATCCGCGGTACTCAGCTATCGATCCGGCCAACCATTCCCGCGAGCGGCCGACGTCGTCCTGCTACGCGGCGAAAAGACGTTTGCCGCGCGCGTAGACATCGTGGCGAAAAAAGTTCTCAGCTTTGAAGAGCTGCCAGGCGTCCAAGCCCCCATCCTTGCCAGTGAACTGTTCGGCGAAGACGAAGCCATCAAGAGCGACCCGCGAGTGGTCGAAGCTCTGAAGAAGCGGGGCATCACCAATCTCGGAACCGTCTCGTGCATCGTCCTCCCCGGCGCGTATCAATCGATTCCCGAACAAGCCACCCAGCGAATGGGCTTCGGCTCGTGCTCCCAGAGGCATGGCGTCTATCACAGTTGGGGACGCGCCATTGAGGGGCTCACCTTACAAGTGAACATGGCCACCAGGAAGGTCCTTAAGGTGGT
>JBEKHQ010000298.1:0-4949 GCA_050012195.1 Bryobacteraceae bacterium
CGAGCAACGATGCGGGGTAATCCGCCGCTGGATCGGCATGCGCGACGCTGCCGCCGATGGTCCCCATGTTGCGCACTTGAATATCGCCGATGTTCGAAGCCGCTTCCGCGAGTAGCGGGCATTTGGAACGCACCAGCGGCGAGCTTTCCACCTGATAGTGCGTCGTCGTCGCTCCAATTCGTAGCGTACCGCCTTCCTCTCGAATGTAGTTCAGCTCAGCAATACGGCCCAGATCCACCAACTGGCCCGGCGCCGCCAGCCGAAGTTTGAGGATCGGAATCAGACTCATGCCGCCGGCCAGCGCCTTTACGTCTTCGCCACCCAATAGCTCCAGTGCTTCCTTGAGGCTGGTGGGCGCGGCATACTCGAAGTTTTGCGCGATCATGCCTTGCCTCCCCGCTCCACCAGTTTCCAGATTTTTTCCGGCGTCAGCGGCATATCGATGTGGCGCACCCCCAGCGGGCTGAGCGCATCCACCACCGAATTGACCAGCGCGGGCGAACATCCGATGGTTCCGGCCTCACCCACTCCCTTGACGCCCAGCGGATTCACGGGCGAGGGCGTTGTGGTGTGGCTGGTCTCGATCCACGGCATGTTGCTCGCTCGCGGCATCGCATAGTCCATGAACTCGCCCGTCACCAGCTGGCCGTTGTCGTCGTAGACCACCTGCTCCCACAGCGCCTGGCCCAGCCCTTGCGCCACGCCCCCGTGCACCTGTCCGTCTACCAGCAGCGGATTGATGATCTTGCCGCAATCGTCCACCGCGACGTAGCGCTTGATGGCGATCGCTCCGGTATCGCGATCCACTTCCGTCACGATAATGTGCGCGCCGAACGGGAAAGTGAAATTGGACGGCTCCCAGAAATAGGTAGCCACCAAGCCCGGCTCCGTATTGGGCGGCAGCTGCATGGCCCTATACGATGCCGCCGCGATTTGCGCCAGCGGCATGGACTTGCCGGTTTTGTTATCGATGCAAGTGCCATTGGCGTAGGATACGTCGTCCGTTCCGAGCAGCATCGCGCCGTATTTCTTGATCTTCTCCTTCAGCTCCTGGATCGCATAATAGATCGCCGGGCCGCCCACGGAAACGCTGCGGCTGCCGAAAGTTCCGATTCCATATTGCACCACGGAAGTGTCGCCGTGCAGCACCTGCACGTCCTCCATGCCGACGCCCAGTTCGTCGGCCGCGATCTGCCCGAACGTGGTCTCGTGCCCCTGCCCGTGCGCCGATGAACCGGTCATCACCGTCACGCCGCCGTTCGGCTCGATCTTGACCGTCGCGCTTTCCCAGCCGCCCGCCGGCGTGGCCGGTGACGGGCCGAACGCGCAGATCTCGCCGTACGCCGACATGCCGACGCCCATCAATCGACCGGCCGTGCGAGCCTTCTGTTGCTCCGCCCGCAACTCCTTGTAGCCGGCATTGTCCAGCGCCTTTTGGAGCGGCGCCGCGTAGTCGCCGCTATCATAAATAAGACCGGTCGCGGTGGAGTAGGGGAACGCGTCCTTCTTCACGAAGTTTTTGAAGCGGATCTCCGCCGGATCCAACTTCAATTCCGCCGCAAGGATATCCACCATGCGCTCGATCCCGTGCGTGGCTTCCGGACGCCCGGCGCCGCGATAGGCGTCCGTCGCCATGCAATTGGTGAATACGCCGACAATGTCCGCGCGAATGCCTTTGCAATCGTAGAGGCCTGGCATCATGAGCACGGAAAGCGTGGGAATCGCCGGGGTGAGCAGGGTGTGGAACGCGCCCAAATCCTGGATCAGCTTCAGCTTGATGGCCAGGATTGTGCCGTCGCGCTTGGCCGCCACTTCGTAGTAATCCACGTGCCCGCGCCCGTGAATGGTGCCCATGAAATTTTCGCGGCGCGATTCGATCCATTTCACCGGCTTGCCGAGTTTCATCGAGATGAAGCCCATTAGAGCCTCTTCGGCGTAGATCTGAATCTTGCTGCCGAAGCCGCCGCCGATTTCGGGAGCGACGATGCGCAGCCGATTCTCCGCGATCCCGAGCATCGCCGCCAGTATCGACCGCAGCAGGTGCGGATTCTGCGTGGAGGCATGCACGGTCAGCGTCTTGTCGCCGACCTTCCAATCCGCCACCGCGCCGCGCGTTTCCATCGCCGCCGGAATCAAGCGCTGGCTGATGATGCGCTCTTTCACGATGACTTCCGCTTCGGCAAACGCTTTGTCCACCTCGCCGCCCTCTTGGTGGAACGTGAACGCGGTGTTATCCGGCCACTCGGGATGGACCGGGGGCGCTCCGGGCGCGATGGCCTTCTCGGGATCGGTCACGGCGGGAAGCGGCTCGTAGTCCACTTCCACCAGGTCGGCCGCATCGCGCGCGACGTACCGGTCCGTCGCTACCACCACCGCCACGGGATGCCCGACGAAATACACGCGGTCCATGGCCAACAAATGATGATGCGGAACTCGCAGACCGGGCAGCGACGCGCCGCACGGCACGGGCCCGACTTTCTCGGTGTCCTTGCCGGTGAACACCGCGAACACGCCCGGAAGATCCAGCGCAGGCTGGATGTTGATGGATTTGATCTTCGCCGCGCCATGCGGACTGCGCACGATGCAGGCGTGCTGCATGCCGGGCAACTGGATGTCATCTAGATAGGTGGCCGTGCCCGTAATGAGACGCGGATCTTCGCGCCTGCGGATGCGCTTGCCGACCAGGGTTTCGGGCTTGCTGGTAATTGTCGCCATCGCTTATGCCTTTCCCGCGGCCGCTCTCACCGCATTCACGATGTGCTGGTAGCCCGTGCAGCGGCACAGGTTGCCTTCCAAGCCATGCCGGATCTCTTCGTCGGTGGGATGCGGATTCCGCTCGACAATCTGTTTGGCGGTCATGATCATGCCCGGCGTACAATAACCGCACTGGAGACCGTGTTCGTTCCAGAATGCTTCCTGCATCGGATCGAGCTTGTCGTCGACTTCCAGACCTTCGATGGTCAGGACTTGGCGGCCGTCCGCCTGCACGGCGAACAGGGTGCAACTCTTGATCGCCTTGCCGTCAAGGTGGACGGTGCAAGCGCCGCATATGGAGGTTTCGCATCCGATGTGGGGCCCTGTGAATCCGGCGACGTCCCGGAGGTAGTGAATCAGCAGCATCCTCGGTTCGACGGAATCGCTGCGTTTGGCGCCATTGATGGTGAGTGTAATTTTACGCGTCATAGCTGAAGTACTAGCGGTTATGACGATATCACAACCGGCGCGCGGGCCGGTAGTGCGGGTAGCCCGGAATCGCTCAAGGCACTTCCCGGACTGAAGAAGAAGGATGCCATTCGGCGGAATTCGGTAACGGTTGCCAAGTTGCTCACCCGTATTCCATGGTCCGATCGGCTAGTGGGCAAGTCTTCCCGCTTCAGGGTAGAATAATAGTTGATGCCCGCTACGATACACACCGACGTCTATACGCCCTCCCAGGTCTCGGCTGTCACCGGCCTTCCGCTCCCTGCCGTGCACAAGGCGATCGAATACAAATTGATCCGTCCCAAGCTGGTCCGCGAAGGACATTCTGCCCAGCGGTTGCTCTCGAAATCTCATGCGCTCTATCTGCGAATGGAAGCAAAAGGTTTGAGATCGCTGCCGTTGGCCGAGCGGCGTCAAGTGGCGCGTGCAATCGAACAAGACCCAGGGATCGACGCAATGTTCATCTCTAAGGGCAGCGTGATCTTCGTCCAATGCAAATCGGCGCGCAAAGAAGTGGAGACGGGGCTTCGCCGCTTGGCTGAGGCAACACGGATGGTGGAATCTGACCCGGAAACTATGCGCGGCGCGCCGGTATATAGGGGGACGCGGATCCCTGTCCACGCGATCGCCGACATGCTCTCGCAAGGAGCTCCGGTCGAGGAGATACTCGAAGGCTACCCCGCGCTCACTCGGGAGAAGATCGAACTGGCGCCGATGTACGTCAAGGCGTTTCCTCGCAGGGGCCGTCCTGCCGCGCGACCTTGGGCTAAGCGTCCGGCGCGACGCCGCAGCGAACGGCGAATCGCGAGTTGAGATTCCTTATCGACGAGTCCTTCACACGTCGCTCGTTGCCCTAGCGCACGAAGCCGGTCACGTCTGCGACCACGTGAACTTCCTCGGCCTTGGCGGCCAAAAGGTTTGGCAGTTGATGACTACAATCCGCTGCGAGGAGTACACCTTTGTCACGAATAATCGAGCGGATTTCGCCTCGTTCTACGCGAAAGAGAAACTGCATGTCGGGCCAGTCATAATCTTGCCGGCCTTGGAGGCCCCACGGCGACTTGCCGGGAGTACAACTATCCTCTTTGGTAGAGCGCGCCATCCAATGTCATCGATTACCGAACGCGCTAGACTTCGATCTATATGGAATGGCTCACCTCGCACACAGAAGCGTTGGGATTTTGGGCGGGCATTTTGACAACCGTGGCCTTCGTGCCTCAACTAGTCCGCACGTGGCGAGTGGGCGGCGAACAACTTTCTTGGCTCATGCTCAGCCTTTTCGGGTCGGGCGTCGGGCTATGGTTCATCTACGGCTACCTGAGGTCATCCCGACCCTTAATGCTGGCCAATGGACTTACAGGTCTGCAAGTCTTGTTCATTCTTGGATTGAAGCTATGGCGCGCCATTCGAGTCGCTGCCCTGGCGCACCAGCGCGCCCCACGAGCGATGAGAAGCAATCCCCGGCGGCCTGAGCTCGGCAGTTCCAACCCCTAGCGCGGCGTCGGGGCACTCGCGCGCCCCGAAAACCGATCGAGAGAAATGTGCGATGGCCAAGAAACTAGCAATCACAATTTCCGGCGCGGTTTCCTTGGGGAGCTATGAGTCGGGCGTTGTCTTTGAGGTCCTGGACGCTCTTTCCCAACATAATCAGTGGGCGCATGAGAACAATCTGCCTGACGAACGCATCGAGATCGATGTGTTGACCGGCGCATCCGCCGGCGGTATGACAGTCTCCATGCTCGCGCAAC
>JBEKHQ010000299.1:0-4946 GCA_050012195.1 Bryobacteraceae bacterium
CACAGGGCGCGGCCCGACCGCCGATTGCACAGTGTTGCGCACCGCCAGGCTGTGTAACAGCGGAAGGTAATCGAGGCGCCGAAAGCTGCGATCAAAATCGAGCGAACCGTCCTTCGTTAGGGCCATTCCCGCCGGTCCAGGACCCACCACATAGTTCCGGAGTTCTCCGATGCTCTCGAAGTCGCCCATGGCGCGCCTGGGGATCAGATCGGCGGGGGCCAGTTTATGCCTGTCGAAATCGGCGGGAATCAGCGCGAGTAGTTTCGAGGACGCGTCCGCATAAGCGGAGTAGTCGCGTTCTTGCTCCTGCCAGATCCCCATTTCAACCGAAAGTCGGCGACCGGCTTTGTCCAGTCCGGCCTCAAAATCGGCGTGGTTCCATTTTTTCGGTTGGGCCGCGATTCGAATTCGCCGTTCTTCGATGCGACGCCGCAGAGAGGCAAGCTCGGCGCGCAATTCTTCGAGCGTCGATTGCCATTGAGCGCGATTCCGGCCGATGATCTGGAACACCGCGTCGATCACGGCATGGCGGACCGCCGGCGCGAGATCCGGGCGTACCAATTCTCCAATCAGGATGTGCAGCGCGTTGAGATCGGAATTCCTGAGATACACCGAGGCGCGTTCGTTCCCGTCAAGATCTAGCAGCGCGGTAGGATATTCCTTCGCGGCGCCTTTCAGATACAGGGAATCTCCGCTCGGCGTAGTTACTTCGGAAACAAACGGGTCGAGCCCCTTCAACTTGTATTCGGTCAGAGGATGCCGGTTGGTGACGACGTGATGGGAGCCCCCGGCGCGGCTGTTGAAAAACTGGACTAAGTCGTAACCTTGGCTGTAAACGCCGGGCTGCGTATTCATGCCATGATCGGAAACAACTACCAACACGGTCTTTGCCCCTAAAGGGCTGGTTTCGATTGCCGTCCACACGCGCCCGATCAAGGCGTCGATTCGCTGGAGCGCCAGCCGCTGGGACACTGGGTCGGGCGTGCCGTGCGCGACGTGGTCGAAGTCGCCCGTGAAATAATCGAGGTAACGGACGCGAGGGTCGGCGAGGTGCTCGATCAACTCGCGTTCGGACTGCTCCTCCACGCTGCCTCCAATCTCGAAGCCGATGGTCCATTCGTCCAGGAGTTCGCGCAGGGAGTGGGACAACTTGTGCTGAAAGCCCTCCGAAAACGTCTGCCAACGCACGCCTCGCTGGTAGAGCTGGAAGCTCTGGTATCGGTCCGTGTACGGGAAGCGATCAATCAAGAGCGGAATCCCGAGCTGATCCAGCACCTCGACACCCGGCATGTCCACCTGACGATTGAGGGCATAGCCGAGATAGAACGGAAAGAAGTTCAGATAGTCGTAGGCGTGAAAGGTGTAGCGATCGAACTCGACGTTCCCATGGATTTGCAAATGCCGCCCTGTGTCGAGCAGGGACCACGAGGGCGCCGACAGGCTGATGGCTCGCACATAGAAATTAGCGACACGCGTTCCGCCCTGGACGAACACGTGGTCCATCCACGGGAGAACGCTCTTGTGGGTGGCAGGATCGACGCGCTGCAGTTCAGGCTCAAGGACGTCTTCCGGAACGCCATCCAGCTTGAGGATGACTACGCGCTGGACCTGGGCGGCTAGGGATCCCGCGAAAAGAAATAGGGCAACGGCGGGCCGGGCAAAGCGGCCTCTCACTGGTCACCGAAGTCCCCGGCATCGCTGATTTCGGTTTCGTTGTTGAAGGACTGCAAGCAAACGAGACGCCACTCAGCGGCGGTGCTGGGGGACTGGGCGAGGGGCACAAGTTCGTCGCGAGCCTGCTCGCCACTGGAACGCTGGTGCGCGCAAACAAGCGGTGCGGATCTCGTAGTCGTAAGATCGGGCGCTCGATGCGATAGGTAGGCGCAGTTTGGGCCGCGACTTGAGCCCCAATGAGAAAGGTTATCAGGGCAGATTCCAGCAAGCAACCAACCTCTTTTTCCAAGATATCATTTTTTCTCTTCATCCAGATGGGCTGAAAATGAATGGCGGAAAATGACTCAAGAACGGGCGTCGCACCCCGATGAGCTAAATAGGTGTCAAGGTGAAGACTTTAACTCTGGGCAAAAAATTGGGCGTGTGCTTCGGCGTTGTTTTCCTAGTGGTGGGCTTGCTAGGCGTCACCTCGCTTTCGATGATCGGCCGCTTAGGCGGCCTGTTAGGCAGGGCGGTGAACGAAGAAGCTAGAGCGGCGGACCTGATCGGCGCGGTGCAACTCGATTTGCATGAAATGAAGGAGCTGTCCACTGCGACGCAGTTTTCCTACGCGGCCGGAAACGTTTTGAAGACGGACTCGAGTCAAGTCGCGAAATTGCGCACGCTGGGAGAATGCTCGTCGTGTCATGCCTTCGGAGGCGCGGAGGAACACCGGCGGGAATTCGCCAAGCTGGCCGATCGGGCGGCGGCCGACACCAGCGAATTGAAAGCGTTGCTGCATAGCGAGCAGGCCCGCGCTTCGGTTGCCCTGATCCAAAGTGCGACGGAGGAATGGCGCCGCGTGTTTGAGCAATACCTGGAATCGGTGTCGAAAGCGGATTTTGCGGGCGGGCATGCGCTGGTGACGGATCGCATGGAACCACTACTCGATCGGGTCCGTGCGGCTGCCGCGGTGTTGCGGGCGGAACAGGATAAGTTACGGGCCGCCGCGCGCGAATCGGCGGCACGCAATGTGTCTCGCGCGCAATGGGTCACGGCGATTCTGATAGCGGCCAGCGCGCTCTGCGGCCTGTGGCTTGTGTTTGCTATTCGCGCGATCAACCGGCTTCTGCGAAACCTGGCGTTCGACCTACACCAGGGGGCGGGCCGCATATCCGATGACGCCGAGCAGGTAAGGCAGGCCAGCCGCTTGCTCGAGGAAGGAGCGTCCGATCAAGCGGCGTCGATTGAGGAGACTTCGGCCGCGAGCGAGGAAGTAAACGCTACAGCCGATCAAAATGTCGAATCCGCGGCCAAGGCTGGGAGCCTGATCCGGGATACCAGGCGACAAATGCTGGAAGCGAACCAGGTGCTGGAGCAGACCAGAGCGGCTATGACCGAGATCGGTCAATCCGGCCAGCGTATTTCCAAGATCATCGCCTTGATCGACGAAATCGCGTTCCAAACCAACTTGCTGGCGCTGAACGCGGCCGTAGAGGCGGCGCGAGCCGGAGCCGCCGGAATGGGATTCGCGGTGGTTGCGGACGAAGTTCGAACTCTCGCGCAACGCTGCGCCGGAGCGGCCAAGGATACAGCCGGCTTGATCGGCGAGTCGATCGGACGGACCAAGGACGGTCAGTTCCGCGTGGATGAACTGACTTCGCGCATCCGCGCGATCATTCAAAGTAACGAGGCCGTTACAACGCTGGCCGATCAGGTCCAGACCGGCAGCAGCGAGCAGGCGCGGGCCATGGAGGAAATTGCGAACGCATTGATACGAATGCGATCGACGACGGAAAAAACCGCAGCCAATGCGCAGGAAAACACATCGGTCGGAGACCGGCTAACCGCAGAGTCGAAGAACCTACTCAGTTCTGTGGAACGTCTGGACACCTTGGTCGGCGCGCGTTCGAAGTAGCGGCGACATTGATTCCGCTCGTAAGGACACAGCGTCGACCGCGCTACAATGTAGAAATCCCGCCCATGGTGAAAACCATCCCCGGCATCTTGGCCCAAATTGTCGAGCAGAAAAGGCTCGAACTTCGCCATCGTGCTACGGACGTGGAGCATCGCGCCGGAGAATCCATGGCCGCGCGCCGAGATTTTGCCGGCGCTATCACTCGAAGCGACCCGGCCGTGATTGCCGAGATCAAGCGGGCGTCGCCCAGCCGGGGTGTTCTCTCCGAAAATTTCGAACCCGCCGCGATAGCCGGGGCATACCAGCGGGGGGGAGCCGCGGCGCTCTCGGTTTTGACCGATGAAAAGCATTTCGGTGGAAGCTTGTCCGATCTGGAATCCGCCCGGGTAGCAGTGGCTTTGCCGGTCCTCCGAAAGGATTTCACGATCGATCGTTACCACGTGCATGAGGCCGCGGCTCACGGCGCCGACGCCATTCTTCTGATCGCGGCCATATTGACGGAGCGGGAAATGCGCGATTTACGCGAACTTGCCGAAGACTACCGCATGACCGCCCTGGTGGAGATCCACGACGAAGAGGAATTGAAGCCCGCGGTTGATTCCGGAGCGCGGATCATCGGCGTGAACAACCGCGATCTGCGCACCTTTGATGTCAATCTCAACGTCTCGCTACGTTTGGCGGACGAGATTCCGGGCGGGGTCGTTAGAGTCGCGGAAAGCGGCATCCACTGCGCCGCGGATGTCCGGCTGCTGCACGCCGCCGGCTATCAGGCGTTCCTGGTCGGCGAACATTTGATGAAATCGAGCGATCCCGGACAGGCCTTGCAGGCGTTGCTGTCATGATGGTGAAGATTTGCGGCATCACGAATCGCGAGGATGCTCTAGCTGCGGCCGAGGCGGGCGCTTCGGCGATCGGCTTCAATTTCTACCGCGAGAGTCCGCGTTACATTTCACCCACCGGCGCGGCGATGATCACCGAGAAGCTGCCCGCGAACGTTTGGAAGGTCGGCGTTTTCGTTAACGACACGGTCGAGACAGTGGCAAAAGTGGCGCTGGACGCGGGTCTGGACGTCGCGCAGTTGCACGGAGACGCGCAAGCTCGCGGTATTCGGATTTGGCGTGCGCGCGCAGCCTGGCTCGTGACGCATATCGCGGACGACGACGACGCAGAAGCGATACTGATGGATGCCCCCTCCGGGGGACAATACGGAGGGACCGGTTCAACGTTCGATTGGTTGCTCGCCCGCGATCTTCCTAAGAAAATTATCGTCGCGGGAGGCCTGGACGCAGAAAACGTCCGCCAAGCCATCGAGGAAGCGCAGCCCTGGGGCGTGGACGCGTGTTCCCGGATCGAAAAATCTCCCGGATTGAAGGAT
>JBEKHQ010000300.1:0-4945 GCA_050012195.1 Bryobacteraceae bacterium
CTGATCAACGGACCGCCGGAAGTTCGCATCCATCTGATCACCGCGCTCGCCGTGGCCATTCCTTTCGCCGCCATCACCATGTTCCTGGTGAGCATCGTGATTCGGGCACGTCGAAACAAGGTGGTCACCGGCGCCGGCGGCATGATCGGCGAAATCGGCGTCAGCCGCACCGCGCTCGAACCGGAAGGCCAGGTGCTGGTGCGCGGTGAATATTGGGACGCGGTTGCTTCCGCCAATCTTCCCGCGGGCGCGCGCGTTCGCGTGACGAATGTCGCGGGGATCAAGCTGCTGGTCGATCCTGTCTAGGAGGCTGCTGAAAAACTCTCCTGAGATCCGCGAGGGAGACAAGCTAAAGCATGTCCCACATGTCAGGTCAATAGCTGGCAAGTCCAGTGGGGCATGCTTCAGCTTGCCAAGAGAGTTTTTCAGAGCAGCCTCCTAGCGCTTCAATTCGGTCGTCGGAATCGTCACTCGGTATTGGGCCGTGCCGCTGGCGTCCATCAGGTCGAAGGAACCTCCGATGCTGGGCGGACCATCCTGCCCTCCGAGAAAGATGACGGATCGCGCTGTTACGCTGCCCTGCAGAAGCTGGCCCGTGCGCGTCCACACCCACGTCCCCGATTGGAGCACCGTCGGCGATCCGACCGCGAAATGCAGATCCAGCGTCAACATCGACGACGAGTCGCTGATCAGAACGCGAGCGGCCAGCCGATCGCCGTCGCGCTTTCCCTCGATGCCTTGCAGCTTGAAGAGCGAAAAATCCTGATGACTGGAAAGATCCTGGACCAGCGGGCGCTTAGCGCCGCCGCAAGCCGCCAGGAGCACGAAAGCGCAGGATAATGCGAGTCGCATGTTAACGGCCCCCGGCCGCATCCACCAATTTTCGAATCGACGGCGCAATGGCGATGCGGAGCTCGAACTGAAGCTTACCCGCTTGGTCGAGGAAGGCTCGTTGCTCGTTTAACCACTGGTTGGCGGGGCGGCGGCCGCGCTGGAGATAGTCCAGAGCTTCGAGCCCGATGGATCCCATCCGGCTCAGATCCTTGGATACGGGGAGGTCTTCTTGGAGCAGAAAGGACCGAGCGAGCGTCGGCTCGAGCTTTGCGTCGTTGTCGCGCCAGCGTTCCAGCCAACTACGAATCGCGCCTTGATCCATTCGATCCACCAATGCGGCGAATTCGCGCGCCGTCACACTTTCCGGACGGGCGGCGTCCACCAGGCGATTGAGCGGAGTCTGTTGAGTGTACTTATGCGTCCTCGCGCGCTGGCCCAGGTTCGCGGGCTCAAGCACATCCGCAAGCACTTTGAGCGGCTCTATGGAATCAGGCCCCGCCAGACGCGCCAGCATGCGATCGTAACTCGAGTGATGCGTCAGCCCGAGCCAATCCAAGTTTCGGCTCACCACTTCGAGCCGCCGATACATCGAAGCGACATCCTTGACTTCAGCCGGCGACCAGAGACGCTCCGCGATCGCGGCGGCGCGCGGCCAAATCCGCGAGTCGACATTTTCGGCGCCTACATACTCGGCCCACATCGCAACTTCGCCGCCCAGAACGCGCGACTTCTCCTGTTCGGCCAAGCGCGCGGACTCCGCTTCGAGCGGGTCCACCAGGTAGAGCTTCGAGGCAGGCTCCATGTGATCGAGATAATAGCCGGTGGAAAGAATCCCCGCGTAGCCCAACTGCGCGGCGTCGGCCAGCGACTTCCGCCCGCGCCAGGATTGGATCACGATGCTTTTCGGCAGATCCGGGTCCAGAATCTCGTCCCAACCTTCCATCCGCTTGCCGTGCTTGGCGACGATCGCTTCGACGCGACGATTGAAATAAGCCTGCAAGGCATGCTGATCCTTGAGCCCTTGTTCCCGCATGAAAGCTTGGATGCGCGGGTTCGCCGCCCATTGTTTCCCGTTCACTTCGTCGCCGCCGATGTGGAAGAACTGGTCGGGAAAAAGCGCCGCCATTTCCCCGATGAAAGCGTCCAGAAATTCGTACGTGGATTCGCGCGTCGGATCCATGGTCGGATCGAAGCCGCCCCACCGGCGCTCGATTTCATAGGGTCCCGGCGCGCTGGCCAGCTCCGGATAACCGACGAACCAACTGGTGGTGTGGCCGGGCACGTCGAATTCCGGAATCACTCGGATGCCGCGATCGCGCGCGTAGGCGATGACGTCGCGCGCTTGATCCTGCGTGTAATATTCGCCGTCGGATCCCAACTCTTGCAACTTCGGAAACAGTTTACTTTCGATGCGGAAACCCTGGTCGTCGGAAAGGTGCCAGTGGAAGACGTTGAGCTTCACCGCGGCCATGCCATCCAGGTTGCGTTTGACCACGTTGATCGGCATCCAGTGACGTGAGACGTCGAGATGCAAGCCGCGCCAAGGAAAACGAGGCGCGTCCTCGATCACGGCCGCCGGAACGAGGAAGGTATCGTGTCCCGTCTCCACCAGCTGCAGAAATGTTTCGAGACCGCGCAGCACTCCGAGCGGATTCGGCGCGGTCAGCGTCGCCTGTTTCGCGCTAACTTCCAGACGGTAGCTTTCGTCCTCGCCGAGTATCTGGACGGGCTCGCTCGCATGCCCGCACACGATCAAAAGCTCGGCCTGCGACGTCTCTCCGACCAGCGAGCGGTTGAGAGGAATTCCGGTTTGGAGCGCCAGGCGCGCGATGAACCTTTCGGCGGCGGAGCGCAAACGCGCGTCTTGATAGCCGGCTAATGTCGCGCGGAACGACGGTTGAATGGCGAGGCTTCCCGGCCCCATCGACATCTTGGCCGGCCACGGCATCAGGTTGGGCTGTTGCGCGAATGCGGCCACCGAAGTCAACAGTAAGGCCCAGGCTTTGATCATTTGTCCGCCGGGGCGAAGAAATCCAGCGGCTTCAACGACACGATCTTCCACTTCTTTTTCTCTTTTCGCAATTCGCAGTGAACGGTCTGGCGGCGATGCAGGATCGGGCCGTCTTGCACCAGGCTGCGGACTTCGAGATACCAGTCCAGATCCACGCTGCGTTTGGTGTCGTCGCCTTCGTCCGAGATCGGCTCGATGGAGGAACCCACGTCGGCCTGATTCACCAGCCCGGTGACATCGCTCTGCAGCTTGCCGTAATCGGGCATGTTTTTGTCGAAAGCGTCCATGAACTCGGGCACGTTAACTGCGGTCAACGCGGCCGCCATGGACCCGATGAGTTGGATCACGTCTTCGTGCGCGCCCGCGCGGAGGCCCACAACGATGAGACACGCCAACGCGGCGCTACGTACGATAGCTGGCATTGATCTCGATGTACTTTTCAGTTAGATCGCAGGTCCAAAAACGGGCGCTCCCCTTGCCTCTGCCCCGCAAGACGACCCGGATCAGGCATTCGGTTGCATCCAGCTTCTTTTTCATTTCGGCCTCGGAGAACTCCGCCGCCAAGCCGTTGCGGCAGACGGCGGCGCCTTGAAGATCGATATCCACCTTGGCGGGGTCGAGGGGAACTCCCGCATTTCCCGCCGCGCACAGAATCCGCCCCCAATTCGGATCGGAACCCGCGATGGCGGTTTTGACGAGCGGCGAATTCGCGATGCTGCGCGCGATGCGGTCGGCCGCGTCGTCGTTCGAGGCGCCGGCGATTTCGATCGTAATGAGCTTGCGCGCGCCTTCGCCATCCCGCACGATCTGGCGAGCCAGGTCTTCGAGCGCCTCCGATAAGGCCTCGGCCACCTTCTTGCGCTCTTTTTCGTTGGGCTGGATTCCAGTCGCTCCGTTAGCCAGGAGCAGCAGAGTATCGTTGGTCGAGGTGTCGCCGTCCACGCTGATACGGTTGTAGCTGGCGCGAACACCAGCCGAGAGCATCCCCGATAAGGTAGCGGGCGGGATGGCAGCATCGGTCATTACAAAACCGAGCGTGGTGGCCATGTTCGGATAGATCATTCCCGAGCCCTTAGTGAAGCCCGCGATCCGGACCACACCGCGTTTCAGCCGCACCTGTTGATGCGTGGTCTTCACGCGCGTGTCCGTGGTGAGGATCGCGTGAGCGGCGTCTTCGAAACGATTCGGGGCCAAGCCGCGCGCCAGATCCGGCAAGGCGTTGGTGATAAGGCCGGCATCGAGCTCGACGCCGATCACTCCGGTGGACGCGGGGAAAACCTCCTCGGCCGCAACCTTAAGCTGTTTCGCGACGGCGTCGCAGCAGGCGATGGCGACGCGATCCCCGGTGCGCGTGGCGCAATTGGCATTGCCGGCGTTGATCAGCACGGCGCTCACGCGCCCGCGCGATTTGCTCAAGTTGAAACGCGCGATGCGCACCGGCGCTGCCTGCACGCGGTTTTGCGTGAAGACGGCGGCGGCCGACGCGGGCTTCTCGGAAACAATCAACGCGAGGTCGTTCTTCGGATTCTTGCGAATTCCGGCGTAGACCGCGGAATAGAGATAGCCTTCGGGCAGTTTCACTCTGTGGTTTCTCCCAAAGCTTCATTTTCGTTCAGATGCTGCCCGTTTAGAAACGCCTCGGCCGGCATGCGCTTGCGTCCTTCCAACTGGACTTCCAGAAGTTCGAGCATCGTGCGGTTGCCGCAGTGGACGAGGAGGCGCTTGTGATCCGGCAAAAGACGGCCTGGTTTGCCATCCGCGCTTTGCTCGGCGGCGCGTGCTTTCCACAGATGAAACACCTGCCCGCGGAAATAACTATAAGCGCCGGGCCATGGAAGAAACCCGCGTGCACGATTGACGATTTTCGAAGCCGGCCAGTTCCAATCGATCACGCCATCCTCTTTTTTCAGGATGGGCGCCAACGTGGCTTGGGAATTATCCTGGGGCTCGGGTTGAATGTCGCCGGCTTCCAGACGGGCGAGAGTTTCGGCCAGCAGATTTGCGCCCGCGCGCGCCAGACGCTCGCTCAACTCCAAAGCTTTCTCTTCCGGCCCGATGGCCGTTTCCCACTTCAGCAGCATGTCGCCGGTATCCAGTCCC
>JBEKHQ010000301.1:0-4932 GCA_050012195.1 Bryobacteraceae bacterium
GCGGCTTGAAGAGCTCGCATTCGTTGGCTTGGTCCTTGGCGGCGATGCGAAGCGGAATGGGTTTTAAGCACTGGAAGCGCGTGGATGGCTCGAAATGGGCGCACTGCTTGCAGCAATGCAGCGCGGCGCTGCACTTCGGACATTTCCCTTTCCAATCCACATCCCCTTGGAGCGCGGTGGAACAGCTGAAACAGCGAGCCGCCACTACGTTTTGCAAAAGGCGGGGCAGACGCGGGCCCGTAACGTCCAGAGGAGGACGAGGGCCGGAGGGCTTGGGCCGATCCGGGAAGCGGCGGTCTTTGGAATCCCGTTCGGAATCCATATAACCGCGTTGTCGGTATCTGCGATCATCATCCATGCGTCAAATAGACTCCTGGAGTGGTTCTATTAACACCGCACCTGTTGCGACGGAGCTAAGACAGGGTTCGTGGCCATCGATGTCGGATCAATCGGAGGATTACGGCGAGACCGGCTAGGCTGGGAAACTGGTCCCGCGTGCGCCTACTTAACTATGTACCACGAAAGCTTCCGCGATGCCACTAAAATCTGGAGCAACCCGTCAAGAAAGGGTCCCAACCCATCTGAAATACCACGGGTACTGGCAGGTGAAAGCCCTAACCGCGGGCTTTTAGCCCGCGCTCCACTTCAATAAATCGTTACAAGGGCGCGTCAAAGGATCGTCATAATGATTGGGGCTGATTCTAAGGCAATAGCCCAATCTGCCGGTTTGATGCGGCACGAACTCCTTTTGGAACACGTACGCCGAGCCCTGCTGTTGCACCGGAGGAAGGCTCATGACCTGAGTCTCCTCGAGATTTCCGTTCACGCCCACCTTGCCGATCACGGCTTCCACGCGCACGTCCTTCGGAGAGAGCCCGGCGAGGTTCACCACGGCGCGCATCGGCACCGGCCTCCCAGTCAGCACTGAGGTATCGGGGCCGGGACCGATCTCCAAGAACCCGACACTGTTCCAAACTTTTTCGACGTCGCCGTTCCAAAGAGCTCGCGAGCGCGCCGGCTCGAAGCCATCCCGCGAGATGTCGAGGTAGGCCTGATGCGCCGGTTCGTAGAGTTGCGACGCATACTCGCTCAGCATCCGCTGGCAGTTAAATTGAGGACTCAGATGCACCAGCGATTGTTTCACGCGGCGCATCCAATCCACCGGAACGCCTTCCTCGCGGTCCTGGTAATACATCGGCACGATTTCGTTTTCCAGTATGGAATAGATGGCCCGGGAATGGATTTCGTCATGGTCTTCGGCGTAGGGCTCGCGGTCGCCGATGGCCCATCCGCCGGATATCTCATAGGCCTCGTCGAACCAGCCGTCCAGAATACTGAGGTTGAGGATGCCGTTGATCCCGGCCTTCATGCCGCTGGTGCCGCAGGCTTCCTCGCCCCGGCGCGGAGTGTTGAGCCACAGGTCGACGCCCTGCACCAACTCGCGGGCCACGCCGATGCTGTAGTCCTCGACGAAGACGATGTGCTTGGAGATTTCCGGCGCGCGAGAGAGTTGGACGATTTCGCGGATCAGCGTCTTGCCGGGAAGGTCGCGGGGGTGCGCTTTTCCCGCGATCACGATCTGCACCGGCCGCTCCTTGTCCGTCAGCAGGCGCTTGAGCCGGTCGATGTCGCGGAAAAGCAGCGTGGCTCGCTTGTAGGTGGCGAATCTTCGCGCGAATCCGATGGTGAAGGTGTCCGGTTCGAGCACGTCGGACAAGCGGCGCTGTTCGGCGGCCGATGCCTTGCGCGAAACGGCGGCTGCCATCACGCGTTCCCGAACGAAGGTGACCAGGTAGCGCTTACGCCGGCGATGCGCTTCCCAAAGCTCCGAATTGGGAACGTCTTCCACCAGATCCCAGATTTTCGGATCGGGGTAGCGCTCGCGCCAGTCCGGCTGAAGATACTGATCGTAGAGCTGCGCCAGATCTCCGTTCAACCAAGTGGGCAGATGCACGCCGTTGGTCACCGAAGTAATAGGAACTTCCCAAACCGGCAGCTTCGGCCACAGATTCTGCCACATCTCCTGCGACACTTGGCGATGAATGCAGCTCACCGCGTTGCGAAAAGCCGACGTCTTCACCGCGGCGATGGCCATCGAGAACGGCTCCTGGTGATTCTCGGCCTCGAACCGTCCCAGCGCCAATAGCTTTTCGAAAGGAATTCCGCCGGCGCGGCAATATTCGCCGAAATATTGGTACATCAGGCCTTCGTCGAACAGATCGATGCCGGCCGGGACCGAAGTATGGGTGGTGAAAACGTTGTTGGAGCGGCACGCCTCGAAGGCTTCCTCAAAAGTCAGGCCCTCCTCCTGGATGAGGAGCCGCATGCGTTCCAGGGCCAAGAACGCGGAATGCCCTTCATTCATGTGCCAAACGGTGGGCTTCAAGCCGAGCTTGTGGAGCGCTCTGAGACCGCCGATGCCCAGCACGATCTCCTGCCGGATGCGAGTGAGGCTGTCGCCGGCGTACAACTGGTCGGTGATCTCGCGGTGTTCGATCTGACCGTTTTCCGGTATGTTCGTATCCAGCAGGTAGAGCTTCACTCGGCCGACATCGATGTACCAGATCTTGATGTAGACCTCGCCGGTGGGCAGCGTGACGGAGACGGTAACGTCGCCGCCCTCTTCGTCGCGGAGCGGCCGGACCGGCAAGGTGTAAAAGTCGTTAATGGGGTTCCGCTCTTGCTGCCAGCCGTCTGGATTCAACGACTGCTGTAGGAATCCCTTCTGATATAGCAACCCGACTCCCACCAAGGGGATTTCGCCGTCGCTGGACGCTTTCAGATGGTCGCCCGAGAGCACGCCGAGTCCGCCCGAATAGATGGGCATGCACTCGACCATCCCATATTCCATGGAAAAATAAGCAATCAAGCGACCCTGCAGAGGATCGGTGCGTTCCAGATAGCTTGCGAAGCGTTCGCATGCGCGCCGGTAGGCCGCCAGAAACCGGGGATCGGACGCAACGCGCTCGAGTGTGGCCTGAGGCACGCGCCCCAGCATGAGAACCGGGTTGTGGCCGCAGCTCTTCCATAATGCCGAGTCCAATCTGCGGAACAAGGACCGGACGGTATGGTCCCAGCTCCAAAGGAGATTGTAGGCCAGGTCGCTCATCCGGGAAATCGCCGCGGGGAGGGCCGGCCGGACCAGAAATTCCTTAACCGGCTGAATCTGAAATGCCATGGGCTAGAATACGAACTCCAATAGTACACCAGCGCTGCCGGGCTGTTTTTTCGTCGGACGGCGGACCGCGGCGCCGCGCTTCAAAATCAGTTGGATAGAGGCCATTAAATTCTCTTCAGTAGTGTGGCGGTGTGTGCCACTGATCTAAGGATCGGCAGATCGGGCCTTAGACAGCATATGGGCCGGCAAGGTATTGAGAATTAGGGGAAACGCCTGGGTGGGGGCCGTACGGTTCGACTGTATCCCCTCAAACCGGACATTTGCCAAACCTGGGCTTGCGTGCCGCTAAGGGTGCCGGGCGCGTTGGTCCAGGTGATGGAGGTGAGCCGGTTATAGGTATCGTATTGGTGGGTGAAGTTATGGCTCATGGCGCCCGTCTTCGAAGCATTGGTGGCACTCAGCTGTTGCTCATAGTTGGGCTCATAGTTGCTTCACCACGAGATGGGGGATCATCTGGAAGTGCCGCGCGTTGTGTGTTGCAACTGCGCAATCGAACTCGAGCGCCGTCGCTCCGATCACCAGATCCTGAAACGGGATCACAATGCCTCTGCGCTTGGACTCGCCGTCGATCCTGGCCCTCCAGTGTCCGATCCCTTGACGAAGCCCAGGCTCCTCTTTAGCTGTTAACGGTCATTTTGCTATGGTTGCTTACGTGGGCAATGACACATATAACCCGACGCCGATCGACACGTCCCGAGTTGATCTGCCCAAAGACATCGAGGAGCTCACGGAGCGGCTCGCTGAGAACACACACGATAACTGGGCAGCTGAGCGGATTGCGGACGGATGGAAATGGGGGCCTAGCCGCAACGACGCCTCAAAAGAACATCCCTCGCTCGTGCCGTACGACGAGCTCTCCGAGGAAGAGAAAGAATATGATCGTAGAACCGCGATGCAAACGTTGAAGGCGGTTATCGCCCTTGGATACGAAATATCGCCGAAGCACTAACAGGACAATGAATCTAGCGGTTCTGGCCACTCCCAATTAGGTCCGATACCCAGATTCTAGGAATCGGCAAGCTTTCCTGGTGAGCGCATTAGCACATCGAGCCGCTCGGCCTTAAGCCGCTCCATTTCGCGCTGCGTTTCCGACAGTCTTGGCCCTAGAGCTTGCTCCAACTCGGAAAAATGATCTCGTAGTAGACTCGCGGCAGCCAGGAGATTAAATTGAACTTGTGGTGATTTACCCTGGAGTGCTTCCAACACAAAGGTTACAGGCAACCAGCTCGTCGGCGCCGTGACGGGTGCAACTTCGACCCACACCTGTCCGCGGTCTCGGACGAACCGAACCAAAAGGCCACCGGACTGGAGCGTAACGTAGGAGTCGCCGGCATGTTCGGATAGGTACAGATCCTCAACGAATCGAAGGCCGAGCTCTTCAGGCAAACGTGGTAGGGTTTGTATGATCTCCTGCTTCAACGAGATGTCGGTTCGCGCTGAATAGGTCATTTTCGATTCGATAATAGCGCCTCCCTAGCTCCGGCGGCGGTTCACCGCCAGCCCGCATGTCCATGCTCGCGGCGTTGAAGCATCGCCTGATAGCCAAGCCATGCACAGAGGGCATGCTGGACGTAATCGATGCGGATATCGGATGCGCTCGCGTTGGCTTTGAAGACCACCGAACCGGCTCCGAACAACGCTCCTGGAATTCCGCCTGCGTACGCGCCAGTGGTGATTTGTGTGCGCAAGAGAAAGGCGACGCCGCGATCGACGGCGGTTTCGATGCGAGCGTGGAAATCCGTCGCGTTGTCCGG
>JBEKHQ010000302.1:0-4930 GCA_050012195.1 Bryobacteraceae bacterium
GGGCCGTTCATGGAGAGGAACACCGATCCGTACTCCGGCTTCACCCGGGTTCCGTTCGCCTCGGCGGCATCCATCGCAGCTTGTCTTGCGGTCTTGTCGGCGATCGCCTCGAATTTCCGGTTCTGTGCGACGCGGTCCAGGTTACCAATGCTGGTGCACTGAACGGCGAAGGCCTGACGTCCGGGCTCGCCAGACCGGTCGTAACAGACCATCCGGTTGGCGCCTTTCTTCAGCGTCTCGTAGGTGAAGTCGGCATTCCACTTGATGACCGTAGCTCCGTCCTTCATTTGGCGAGGCGCGGCGGCCAAGGCGCGATCGACGATTTCGGCCGTGGTTTGCGCGAACCCGGCGGCCGACAGCGCGAGCATACTAAGAAAGATCGGGGCGGTGCGTTTCATTCGGTGTCCTCCAGTTGGTCTGCGTAGAACTTCCTCATTATGGCACAAGGGGCGATCTCGCTCAGGCATCATGATAGCAACCGCAATGATGCTATGATGGCCTTGTGCGGACAACCGTCACGCTGGATTCGGACGTCGAACGGCTAATCAGAAATTCGATGAAAGAACGCGGGATCTCTTTCAAAGAGGCCCTGAATCAGGCGGCGAGGGCCGGATTGCTCATCAAGCCTGGAGCGCGCGGCCGGAAATTTGTCCAGAAAACGTTCCGCATGGGAGAGACGCAGAATTTTCGTTGGGACAAAGCGCTGGCCACAGCTGAGGCGATGGAAGACGAAGAACTCAGCCGGAAGCTGTCATTGCATAAGTGATCGTCCTCGACGCGAATTTATTGATTTATGCAGTCAATGAGGACGCGCTTCTAAACCGGAAAGCGAAGGCTTGGTTCCAGTCGATATTTTCCAGCCAGGAGACCGTCGGCCTCTCTTGGAATGTGCTTCTCGCGTTCCTTCGGCTCACAACCCGGCCGGGCCTATTCCGCCAACCGCTCAGCGTGGAAACGGCGCTCGATCAGATCGCTTTCTGGTTGGAGCAGCCTTCCGCCACGATTGTTGAACCTGGACCACGGCACTTGCGAATTCTGCGGGAGCTATTGCTGACCATGGGGACTGGAGGCAATCTTACGTCCGATGCGCATCTGGCGGCCTTGGCGATCGAACATGGGGCCGAACTGTGCTCCTCTGACGACGACTTCGCGCGTTTCCCGGGGCTGAAGTGGACCAATCCGCTGGCCTAGCTAGGCGACGTTTCGTAGGTGCAGAAGGAAGAAACAGCAATGGGCGAGAACAGGTTTCCAACGGGTTGGGATGAAGCGAAGGTGCGGCGAGTGCTTGCCCACTATGCGGAACAGACGGACGAGGACGCCCTAATCGAAGACGAAGCTGGTGTTGAACCCGCCGAAACGGTAATGAACGTTCCTCACGACCTCGTCCCCAAGGTCCGCGAACTGATCGTGAAGCGCCACAGATGATTGATTGGACCAGGTAAACGTCGTATTCGAACACGCCACCCGCGGCCTAGGAGAGATGCGCGAAAATATAGCCAGGATCGACGGATGAATAGAGATGAAGTCATCAGCAGACTCCGGGCACATGAGCCCGAGTTGAAGGCTGCCGGAATCGTACGCCTCGCAGTGTTTGGGTCGGTGGCACGAGGGGACAATTCCCCAGAATCGGATGTTGATCTCTTGGCCGATTTCGACCGGACGAAACGCTATACCCTGCTCACCATGGTTCGGCTTGAAAACCGCCTTGCCGAATTGCTTGGAACCACGGTAGATCTGTCCTCGCCTGAATGGCTGAAAGAATCGGTTAAGAGTCAGGTTCTGCGGGAGGCGCTTATTGCCTTTTAGGGCCTCCGACACACATCTCCGCGACATTCTGGAGAGTATTGACCCGGATCAATCAATTTGTCGGGGATATGGACTTCGTCGCATACGAGCGAGACGAGAAGACAAAAGCGGCGGTGGAGCGCAAAATACAAATCGTCACCGAGGCTGTGGCAAGGTTGGAAATGGAAGGTGCTGAGGTGTATCCGGAGATCGAGGATACCGTGGAATGGGCAACTTCCTGCGGCATTCTTATCATCGAGTCTCTGATGAAATAGTTTGGAATACGATCAAGGACGACCTTCCGCTGCTCGGAAAGCTCGTTGAAAAGGCGCTCCAACCCTCCAGCCCACAGCCGCCGGACGAGTAAGTGGATTTGGGTTAGCCGACACGGTCTGCGAGTTCCTTTCCACCAGGCTGTGACTTTGCTTCACCGGCCTCCCCAGCCCCCAAGCGCTAAACTACTATCAGGCAACCCCGTAAATGAAGCAACTTATCGAAGACATTGCGAAAGCGCTGGTGGATTCGCCCGACCAGGTGAGCGTGAGCGAAGTATCGGGCGAACAGGTCACTGTATTGGAGTTACGAGTCGCGCCCGGCGACTTGGGAAAGGTCATTGGCAAGCAAGGCCGGACCGCCCGCTCCATCCGCACGCTGCTGGGCGCCGCCGGGATGAAGCTCAACCGGCGATTCACGCTGGAAATTCTGGAGTAATCTGAAGCTCGTCACCATCGCCCGTCTCATTCGCGCGCGCGGAAACAAGGGAGAACTTGCGGCTTTCCCGCTTACCAGCCAGCCCGCCCGCGTGAAGACCGTCATCGTCAACCAGAAGTCCTTCGATGTCGAGAACGTTTGGATGCACGGCGATCAGGTGATCTTCAAGTTCAAAGGTGTGGACACTATCTCGGACGCCGAACGGCTGGCCGGCGCCGATGTCGAGATTCCACTCGATCAGCGCGCCGAGATTCCCGACGGCGAATATTATCAGTCGGACTTGGTCGGATGCCAGGTGGTCGATCCACAAGGCCGGCTTCTCGGAATGGTGACGGGTTGGCAGGAAACCGGTGGTCCGCCGCTGGTCGAAACCACCACGCCCGACGGCAAGGAACTGCTGATCCCGTTTGCGAAGGCGATCTTCACCCGCATCGACATCGAACGAAAACGCATCGAGGTAGCCTTGCCCGAAGGTCTCACCACATTGAACTGATGGTCTTCCACATCCTCACCATTTTTCCCGAGTTCTTCGACAGCCCCTTCCGTTACGGCGTGGTCGCCAACGCCGCCGAAACCGGACTCATCACTATCCGCATCCACGACCTCCGCAACTGGACGCACGACCGCCATCGCACCGTTGACGACCGCCCGTTCGGCGGCGGCGAGGGGATGCTGCTCAAGCCCGGTCCCATCTTCGAAGCGGTCGAAAGCGTCTGGCCCGAACGCAACGAAACCCAGCGACTCATTCTGCTCTCGGCCCAGGGGCGCCGCTTCGATCAAGATGCCGCCCGCCGCTTGTCGCAATACCAGGAACTATTCCTCATCTGCGGCAGGTACGAAGGCGTGGATGAACGTGTGGCCGAGCATCTGGCCGACGAGGAGCTTTCGATCGGCGACTGCGTGCTGAGCGGCGGCGAACTGGCCGCGGCCATGGTTGTGGATTGCGTCGCCCGGCTCCTGCCCGGAGTCCTCGGCAATCAGGATTCGGCGGTAAAGGAATCGTTCGGCGAAGACCAGCTCCTGGATTGCCCCCAATATACCCGGCCGGCCGATTTCCGGGGTTGGAAGGCGCCCGAAGTGCTGCTGGGCGGCAATCACGAAGCCGTTCGCCAGTGGCGCCGCCAGGCCGCGCGGGAAAAGACGGCAAGGAACCGCCCGGATCTATTACAATAGAGAATTCAAGGAATTGTAACCATGCCCAACCCCCTACTGACCAAAATCGTCGCCAGACACAAGCGGACCGAAGTGCCCGAGTTCCGCCCCGGCGATACGATTCGCGTACACGTCAAGATCAAAGAAGGCGACAAAGAACGGCTACAGGCTTTTGAAGGAACCGTTATAGCCCGCAAGAACGAAGGCCTGGGCGAAACGGTGACCGTTCGCAAGGTCAGTTTCGGCCAGGGCGTCGAGCGTATTTTCCCGATCCACGCGCCCGTGATCGATCATATCGACGTAGTTCGTACCGGCCGCGTTCGGCGCGCCAAGCTTTATTATCTGCGAGGCTTGAAGGGCAAGGCGGCGCGCCTCCGCGAGCGCGAGTAGGCGATCCTCTCCCCGAGCCCAGCGGTCTTAAGATGAGATGCCAGGGCAAATACGAACGGGAAGCCCGCGCCCAGGGTTTCCAGCGCATCGCCGGCGTCGATGAGGTCGGGCGAGGCGCGCTATTCGGTCCGGTATTCGCCGCCGCCGTCATCCTCTCGCCGGATCGTCCCATTCGCGGCCTTCGGGATTCCAAGCAGCTTTTGCCGGAACGACGCGAAGTTCTGGCCGAACGAATCCGCGAGCGTGCCGTCGCTTGGGCGGTGGCCGCGGCCGACGCCTTTGAGATCGATCAGATCAACATTTATCAAGCGTCGCGGATTGCCATGCGCCGCGCCATCGAACGGCTGAACCCGGCGCCGGATTATCTTCTGATAGACGCCATCACGGTTGACCTTTCCATCGAACAGCGCGCGCTCATCCATGGCGATGCGTTGTCGCAATGCATCGCCGCCGCGTCGATCCTTGCCAAGGTGGAACGGGACGCCTGCATGTGCCAATGGGACCAGGTATTCCCGCAGTACGGTTTAAAGAACCACAAAGGCTATACTACCGACCAGCACTGGAAGGCTCTGGAGATTCACGGGCCAACAACTCTGCATCGCTTCAGCTTCTGGCCCGTGCGCGTGCATTCGCCGTTAACGCTATGGACCGGTTACCCTCGCCAGGGCGAATTGTTCCCATCGGGCGATCCCGCTTTCGCCGAAGAGGACGCCCCGCTCCAGGAAATGGCTGCATGCACCCGGTAGGACCGCGGCCCTCCGTCGAGGAACGGGCCGAACCCGTCCACGCGTCCTGGTATCACAAGCTCGCCACCCTGCTATTCATCATGGTTTGTTTTGAAGTGGGCCTTTTTCTGCTCGTCTTTCCGTGGATGCAGTATTGGGACCACAAT
>JBEKHQ010000303.1:0-4916 GCA_050012195.1 Bryobacteraceae bacterium
CGCCGCTCCGCTTCTGGGGCTCGGCTCCGGAACCAAAACGTTGCTGATGTTTTACACCCTGATCCTGGCGTCGCACGGCTTGTTGAATCACTACGGAATTCGGTTGGTCGCCTGGCTCAACGATTTCAGCGTCACCGTTCACATCGTCGGAGTGGTAGCCATCGTCGGCGCGCTGATGCTCTTCTCGCCTAAGCAGCCCATCAGCTTTTTCTTCGAACGCGCGGCCTCCGTGCACGTGCCCTATGCCTGGTCCTTCCTGTTGGGATTGCTGATGGCCCAGTGGACGCTGGTCGGCTACGACGGATCGGCTCACGTATCGGAAGAAACGGTGGACCCGCGCCGCCGCGTTCCTTGGGGCATCGTCAACTCGGTTGTGATTTCGGCCGTGGTCGGCTACCTGCTGATCTTCGCGCTGACGCTCTCGGTTCGGAATGTCCCGTCCGTGCTGGGCGCAAGGGACGCCGATGGCAACGCGATTCCCGCCATGATCACCATCTTGGACCAGGCGCTGGGATCGCGCGCCGGGACGGCGATGTCCTGGCTGGCTGTGCTGGCCATGTGGTTCTGCGGCGTCACGTGCATTACTTCGAACTCCCGCGTGATTTACGCGTTCTCCCGCGATGGCGGAATGCCGTTATCCAAACTCTGGCGGCGAGTCACGGCCAAACACGCGATTCCGGCCAACGCCATTTGGCTCTCCATCGGCCTGTCTTTTCTCGTCGCCGTTTGGAGCGGAGCTTATTCGGTAGTCACTTCGATGAGCACGGTTGGGCTCTACGTGTCGTACATTCTGCCGATCTTTCTGGGCTGGCGTGCGCGCCGCGCGGGTCTTTGGTCGGAACCCGGACCATGGCATCTCGGGCGCTGGAGTAACGCCGTCAACGTGATCGCGATCGGCTGGACCGTCTTCATTTGTTTTATCTTGGTGATGCCGCCGAATCAGGTTGCGGGCGAAACGATGCTGGTCTTGCTCGCTCTCCTGGCCGCGTGGTACTTCATTAGCGAGCGCCAAAGGTTCAAAGGTGTCGCCAGTCCTCGAAGCATGGCAGCGGTCGATCCGTGACCCGGCTCGATTGCTTGCTAATCGCGGACGACTTGACGGGAGCCTGCGACGCCGCGGTCCAATTCGCCGCGCGCGGCCAGCGGACCCGGGTCTGTCTCTCGCGCCCCGCGCAGCCGGACACAGCCAGGGTGGTTGCCGTCAGCACCGAGAGCCGCAATTGTTCCGGCGAAGAAGCTCAAGCGCGTCTGGCTGCGTCGGCCCTACAACTGGCGCAATGCTCCCCGAAGATTGTCTTCAAGAAGATCGATTCCACGCTCCGAGGTAACGTGGGCAAGGAAATCGACGCTGCGCTCAATATCTTCGGATCTGAGAGCGCGCTCGTCTGCCCCGCGTTTCCCGCCCTGAACCGCGTAATGGAGCAAGGGCGTTTGCGCGTGGAGGGCCGGGCGGATTTCGATCCGGTCGACATCGTAGCGCTGCTGCGAGGGCACGGCCTCGATCGGCATGCCCACATCCATCCTGGAGCGATCGAGCGGGCCGTATCCTCGGGCGCTCGCGTTGTATCTCTCGATGCGCTGTGCGATCGCGATCTGGATCAGATTGCCGCGGAAGCTTTGGCGCTGGATCGTCGCATCTTGTGGGTAGGATCCGGCGGTCTGGCGGCCGCACTTGCTCGAACCCTCCCCGTCCAGTCCGCGGTCGACCGGCCGGCGCTGAATAAGGGGCCGGTGTTGTTCTGCATTGGCTCCGACCATGTCGCCACGACAGCTCAATTGACGGCTTTGAACGCCCGCAGGCCCGTGCTCAGCGCCCCATGGGAGCAAGTCAGCCACGAAAACATTCTCGAAGCACTGGAACAACGCCGCCACGTGTGCTTACGGATTCCGCGCAACCCAATGTGTTCCGAGAGAGTTCGCGAGTTGATTGCCGGCGTGCCCGCCACTGCCATCGTTTTATCTGGTGGCGACACCGCCTCGCTGGTGTGCCGGGCTGTGGGAGTGCACGACATCGACCTGTATGATGAAATTGTTCCGGGAGTTCCTTACGGCGTCCTGCGCGGGGGCGAGTTCGACGGTACAACTGTCGCGACTAAGTCGGGCGCCTTCGGAGACGCCGACGCTCTGATCCAGGTAGCTGACTACTTTCTATGCCCCACCCAATAGAAACTCCGCCGACTATTGCTTTAACGATCGGCGACCCCGCCGGCATCGGCGCCGAAGTGGTTCTCAAAGCCCTCGCGGATCCGGACCTCGCTTCGCTCGCGCGTTGGGTGGTGGTGGGCGACTCGCGCATTCTGGAAATGGTCGGGCTGGTGTCCGGATTGACCCTGCAGTCGGCGGAATTGTGCAATGTAGAAGCACTCGGCGACATTAGTGACTTCGCTTTCGGAAGAATGGACGGTCGCTGCGGCCGCGCGGCCGTGGAGTATGTCCGCATTGCCACCCAGATGTGCCTTCGAGGGGAAGCCGACGCTATGGTAACGGCGCCGCTGAACAAGGAAGCGGTGACATTGGCCGGCTATCGATTCTCCGGACACACCGAATATATCGCGGAGTTGTGCGGCGCCACCGAATCCCGCATGCTTCTTTCGAGTGAACGGCTCTCAACTGTGCATGTCACCACGCATGTGTCGCTGCGCGCGGCGTGCGAGCTCAACGAAGCGCGTATTCTGAGCACCATCATGCTGGGTAACGAAGCAATGAAACTGCTGGGCTTCGAGCAGCCCCGTATCGCTGTCTGCGGTTTGAATCCTCACGCCGGCGAACACGGTCTTTTCGGCGCCGAAGATGAACAGCACATCGTTCCGGCCGTCGAAGCGGCGCGCCAAGAGGGCATTCAGTGCAGCGGTCCTCATGCCGGCGACACGATTTTTCTGCAAGCGTCGCGCGGAGCCTACGACCTGGTGGTCGCGATGTACCATGATCAGGGCCATATCCCGATGAAGCTGATCGATTTCGAGGGCACCGTCAACATCTCGCTGGGCATTCCGATCATTCGCACGTCGGTTGATCACGGCACCGCCTTCGACATCGCCGGCCGCAATCAAGCCGACGCCCGCAGCATGAAACAGGCGATGCGCGTAGCGGCGCGGATGGCTTCCACGCGACGAGCGGGCTAGCCTGAGGCCTTCGTGGAGCCACAGTCGAAGTCAACGGTCCACTCCAATTTCGGCCGCGTCACGGACCCCAATGTTATCGGTGTAGTCTCCCTGGGCCGTCCCCGCTCCGAGCGTGTCGACGGTTTGAAATCCAACTGCGTCGGCCTCGCGAAAATGATCCACCCGCGGCGTGGGCGAGCACAACCAGGCGGTCACCTTCATCGTAACCGCCGATAGAAAGTTTCGGGGAATCCAGGCAATCGTCCGGTAGCGGCCCGCGGGACGCCGGTGTCCATGCCAATCGGTATCGACATAGGAGGCCCAAAGCACTTCCGTTCCCCACTCTTCGATATGCTCACCCACGCGAATAAAATCAAGGACGTGGGTTGCACCTCGAAGACAATCTCGCTCCGAACCGTCTGAGAGCGTGACGCGAATATCGGAAATTCCGAACCCATATCCAAACATGCAGGGAGTGCCAACAATCCACGTCATAGCTTCACGTCACAAGCTGCTTGATCCGTTCCGGTTTCACTCCAAAGTAATCGCACAGAACGGCGTCGAGCGCCGGGTTCAATTGCGAGAAGAGCATGTGAGGCTTACTGCGGTCAACATCGAACCACAGGTAAAGGTGGATTCGGAACCTGTCTTCCCGGATGCGGCCTTCTGAGACGTTGCGAAAGATCGGTTCCGGTGGGCCTTCATCCGGGTAGCAGTTGCCTGTTATCACACACTGAAGGTCATAATAGCCCGCCATGCTGTCTTCGTTCACAAAGGCCAAAACATTTGGCGCCTGCTCATCCGGGTTAACGGCAGCGAACTGCCCGGCTGCGCTGTGGACATACTTCGCGATACGGTTGTACGTCGGATCGTGCCTCGGCCCGCCGTGGAGCGTCCCCGGCGCTGCGCCCTTTCCTAGCTCATCAAGTCAGCGGTCCTTTTGTGAGTGCTTCACTTCGCAGTAGAATGCGAGCTTATCCTTGTGCCGCACTCGGAAATCGGGAGTTCGACCCTTCCGCATTTCAGCCTTTGTGAACTGCTGCGGCGTCAGCCCACGCTGCGTCAAGTACTCGCAAACGATCCTTTCGCTGGTAGTCATGTTTGGCCTTGCTTTAGGAGTTGCCCCCCCGAGCGCTACAACCAACTGCGTCCGGTCACCCGCCACGCCATGGGTGACAGTCCATCACTCCGAAGACACGTCCTGTGGGCACGTGGCTCGAATGGTGAAGCCGACGTAGCGAAGGGGTCTAGCAGCGCCGTTCTGGTGCTGCTGTCGAGGTTGTCCCACCAATCGGGATTCAGGTATTGATTCTCACAAAACTCAAAACGAATCGCACGATTGCCTGAGGCACTTCGCTGTCTTGAAGCCGATCCAGCGACGAAGCCAATTGGCGGCAAGGCCCGTCACTGCTCTCCAGCCATGCGAAGACAAAGGCCCCCCGTGTCGGTTGAGATCAATGAAAAAGTAATAAGTTCGGGCGTCCGGTCCAGGTTGGCCAGATTTCCGATGGATTTCCCATCGAAGTCACATTCTGGATAGAGCGCTCCGGCGCACAGGATCTCCGGCGCGCTGGCAAGGGTAATCTGGAAGGCCCGAACCCGGCTGAACTCGCGCGTAAGTAAGACCGAATCGTATTCCACCTTGTGCTTTTCCATGTCGCGCGCCGAAGTGCGCACGCCCGGTTCGTAGGCGGCGATTTGCGTCTGGAGTTCCATCTGATCGAGTACCGACTTTCCCCGATCCACGATATCCCTTATGAAATCGATGTCGTTGGCTTGGTTCCGCTTCTTCAGAAACTCCAAGCACACGGCGCG
>JBEKHQ010000304.1:0-4914 GCA_050012195.1 Bryobacteraceae bacterium
CCATGCCGGACACGGAATGGAATTACTACAATCTCATCCGTTTCAACGAGCATGTAGATGAGGCCGGCAATCTAAGCTGGCTGATGCGCAAAGACGGCTGCATGCACTGCGCCGAACCAGGTTGCCTGCTGGCCTGTCCGGCCGACGGCGCCATCGTGCAATATGCCAACGGCATCGTCGATTTTCAGCAGGAACACTGCATCGGCTGCCAGTATTGCGTTACTGGTTGCCCATTCAACATTCCGAAATTCAACAAGGAGACCAAGAAGGTTTTCAAGTGTACTTTGTGTTCGGATCGCGTGGGTGCGGGCCTTGAGCCGGCCTGCATCAAGGCCTGTCCCACCGGGTGCTTGCACTTCGGCTCTAAAGACGACATGAAGGACCTTGCGGAGACGCGCGCCGCGCAATTGCGCGAGCACACATCGCATAAAGACGCCGGCGTCTATGATCCGCCCGGAGTGGGCGGCACGCACGTCATGTACGTGCTCCACGACATCAATCATCCGGAGCACTACAGCGGCTTGCCCAAGGATCCGCATGTGCCTTGGATGGTCCGTATCTGGAAAGGGCCGATGAAGTGGCTCGGCAACTTTGCCATGGTTGCGGGGATCCTCGGCGTGGCGACGCACTACATTCGTTTCGGCCCCAAGGAAGTCGAGGAGGAGCCGGAGGACTCGAAGACAGGGAGCCGGAAATGAGCGCCCCCGCAGCGGTTCCCCACACCCGGCGCGCAGGCCAACTCCAGCGCTACACGTTCGCTGAGCGCATCATGCACTGGCTGACCGGCCTCACGTATCTGTACTGTCTCTCGACCGGCCTCGCTTTCTATTCGCCGCATCTTTTTTGGCTCGCGTACACGCTGGGCGGCGGGCCCACGTCGCGCTTCTGGCATCCCATCGTAGCCATCGTATTTGTGATGGGAACGATCTGGATGCACTTCCTGTGGGGCCGGGACATGGCGATCACCGACGTCGACAAACGCTGGTTCGACCATATGCAGGCCTACATCACCAACGACGAGGATCAAACGCCGCTGTCCGAGCGCTTCAACGCCGGACAAAAGTTGTATTACTGGCTGATGATCTACGGCGCGCTTTTCCTGCTTGTTTCCGGAATCTTTCTTTGGCTGCCGGAGTACATCCCGCGCCAGGCCGCGTGGGTGCACGGCGTGATGATCCTGCTGCATGAAGCCGCCGCGCTGGTGACTATCGGCGGATTCATCGTCCACATCTACATGAGCGTCTTCATGGTGCCGCGCAGCATGACCGCGATCACCACCGGCTTTGTCTCCCGAGCGTGGGCGTGGACGCACCACCGCTTGTGGTATTTGCGAGTGACCGGGGATGCGCCGCCGAAGCAATGAAGTGGAGCTTCGATCAGCGCATAAGGCGTGCTGCTGAACTTGCTCCCGGCAATCCAGCTGCCGCGGATCTGCTAGCGTTTTACCGCGAGCTGGCGCTTTTTCAGAAACCGATTTTCGAAGCTTTGCGATCGTCGGGCGATACGGATTTGCGGGCGCTGGCGGCCTACTTCACGCCGTTGATCGAACTCGTCGCTCGCCGCGGCCCCGCCGGATTGGCCGCCATGGGCGAGCATAGGCTCACTCCCGGGTTACTCCAGGCGGCCTGGGAAGATGGAGTCGCGCACGGGCTCGCGTCCGACCCCTGCGGCCACTTCTTCGCTCGAGTGCTGCTGCAGCCTTACGCCGAATACCTCGCTTCGCGCGGCGACGTGCAACCCAAAACCGAAGGCGGCATCTGTCCCTTTTGCAGTTCCCGGCCGGTGGCGGGAGTCTTGCGCGGCGAAGGAGATGGAGCCAAGAAATGGCTGCTGTGCGCGGTCTGCTCCTCTGAATGGCCTTTTCGACGCGTGTTGTGCTGGAACTGCGGAGAAGAGAACAAGGACAAGCTGCCGATCTACAAAACCGAGCAGTTCGACGCGATTCGCGTGGACGCCTGCGATACGTGCCGCGTCTATCTGAAGTCGGTGGACCTGACCAAGGATGGCCACGCAGTTCCCGTGGTCGACGAGATCGCGGGTGTGGCGCTCGATATTTGGGCGGATGAAAACGGCTACTCGAAGCTGGAGGCGAATTTGCTGGGAATGTAAATTTCACCACTCCGTGATCGTCGTCAGATGTTATCTTAATGAGTTAGGTTCGCGTCCGGTAATCGAAAAAAAGGATTTGTGAAGAGCTCCCTGAAATGCCTCGCCGAATTCGGTCTACGCTCCCCCTTGATTATGCTCGGTTGCTTGGTTTTCGCCGGTACCGCTGCGGCGCAGACCAATACGCTGACCGTGTCGCCGCTGCAACTGACGTTCACAGGGGCGCTGGGGTCCTTTTTTCCTCAACCGCTGACTATCTCGGTGGTATCCGGTTCGGTTCCCATAACGATTACGCCCTCTTCGGCTGCCGGATGGCTGGGGGTCTCGAGCACCCTGATAACCGCCACTGCCACGCCTCAGAAGGTGGGCGTCGTGATCAATCCCGTCGTGCTAACTCCGGGGAACGGCTACGACGGCACCGTTACGCTTAGCGGCCCTGGAGTGTCAAGCGTCGTCGTAAGCGTTACCTTGAACGTCACCTCCGGATCGAGCGGAGTCGCCTATACTGCGTCGCCGACCAGCCTCAGCTTTTCGTCGACCGTCGGTGGTCCCCAGCAATCCGCGCCGCTCACGATAGCCACCACCAACGCGACCTCGACGCCGGTCATTGCGCAAGCCGTCATGAACATCGGCTCCGGCTGGTTGAGCGTGTCTCCACAGGGTGGGAGTGTGATTTCCGGCGGCCCGCTTAGATTCACGGTTTTTGCCGCGCCCGGCAATCTGGGCGTTAACACTTATACCGGGGCAATCAACGTCTACGCGAACGGGGCCAGTACGCCGAGCTTGTCGATAGCGGTTACGTTTACGCTCAACCCGCAGGCCACCGGCCTGCTGGCTGCCAATCCCAGTCCGCTGAGCTTCAATTTCGCCAACCCTTTCGCGCCCGCGCAGAACCAGACACTGACGATCAGCACGACCTCGAGCCTGGTCGAAACCGTCACTGTGTCGACTACTCCCAGCAATAGCTGGCTGACCGTCGGAGGAAACTCCGTCTCCACGACCGTGAGCATCAGCGCGAACTTCCCCGCGCAGGTGAGCGTGGGCGTGAATCCGAGCGGATTGAGCTCCATCTCCTACACGGGACAGATTGCGCTGACCGGTCCGGATCTCGGCTCCTTTATGGTCCCAGTCCAGGTGAGTGTCGGTTCGGCCGCGTCCAGCCCGCTCACCGCGACTCCCAATCCGATCAACTTCGCGATCCCGACCGGGGACGATTCCAATTTCAACCAGCAACTGACCGTTAGCCTTACCCAGGACATCTTTTCAAGCGTCCAATTTGCCGCAACCGTGAGCCAGCCGTCGGGCCAGACCTGGCTTTCCGTCAATCCGACGACGCTTCAAACGGCTGGAGTGAGCGCAAATGTCGTCCTGACCGTGACCGCCGATCCGGCAGGTTTGTCCTCGGGTATGTACGACACCAGCGAGGTGATTCTCACACCCACCGGTAGCGGCGCGCCATTGACGATTCCGGTAAACCTGTCGCTCGGCAGCCTGCCCACGCTTACTCTTACTCCGTCCACTCTGAACTTCGTCTACCAGACCGGAACCGCGCTGCCTCCGGCCCAGACCTTGGACCTTACCTCCACGGGCGCCTCTCTCGACTTCTCCGTGTCGGCCTCCAGCGCCGGCGGCTGGCTGTCGGCTAGTGCCCCGAGCTCGAGCACTTCTTCCACGCCGGGCGATCCCACGCCACTCACTGTGCAGGTAAGTCCAAATGGGCTCCAGCCCAAGATGTACCAAGGCACCATTCAGGTGGCGTCCTCGGTAGCATCCAACAGCCCCCAGACAACGAGCGTCAACTTGCTGGTGACTAACGCGGCGGTGCTAACCGCCAACCCCGGTGTTGTAACTTTCAATTACCAAAATCAGAGCGCTGCTTTGCCGCCGCAAATCATCGTGAATCTGACTAGTTCCGGCAATCAGATTCCTTTCAGCGCCAGCTTTATCCCCAATAACGGAGGGAGCTTTGTCGCGCTCAGCCTGACTGAGGGGACCACTCCGCAGGCCATCGCGGTTTCGGTGAACCAGGCACAATTGGCTACGCTTACGCCGAACATGTACCAAGGCACCATCCAAATTTACTCTCCCGATGCGGGCAACACTTCCACTAACATCCCCGTCACCCTGATCGTCGGGAATAACACGGTGCTCATTCCCAGCCAGACTTTCATGACATTCGAGTATGAGGTGGGGAAAGCACTGCCCGCCAGCCAGACCTTGACGCTGACCACTTCGGGAACGCCGCTAACCTACAACGCAACCGCGTCCTCGACAAATTGCGGAAATTTTCTCTCGGTGTCAAATTCCGGCGGCACTACTCCGGGAAGCGTTACGGTTTCAATCAACAACCCCGGAACAAACGCGGGCACTTGCAACGGAACCATCATCGTGACGGCTGCCGGCGCGGAAAACAGCCCAATTGCGATTCCCGTGACTTTGAACGTCAGCGCTACCTCCCTTCTCAACGTTAGTCCCGCCTTCGTCAGCCTAACAACGCCGGTCGGAACCAGCCCCAGTTCTCAAACGGTCGCGCTGGCGAGCACGGACGCCACGCCGATCGAGTTCAATGTTACGTCGAACGCAAACGGCGGCAACTGGCTCCTGGTCCAACTCACGAACGGATCGACGCCGCAGAATCTCGCGCTCGGATTTCAAACCTCTTCGCTCGCGGTCGGCACTTACAACGCCACCGTAACCGTAACGCCGACCGGCATAGCCGCGATGCCCATCGTGATCCCGATTCAAGTGGTGGTGACTCCTACCGCCTCGGCCACCGCCGCGCCCTTGTCGCTGAGTTTCACGCAACTC
>JBEKHQ010000305.1:0-4905 GCA_050012195.1 Bryobacteraceae bacterium
GCCGTGCCGAGCACTTGTTTTTCGTGCAAGCGCATCACTTCATCGAAGGCTTCGAGGTCGCCCGCCCTGGCGCGTTCCAGCAAACCGGCGGATCGGTCGGCGTCGTCGGCCTTCAGCCGGAAATCGGGCATCCCTAGCGTTAGCTCCCTGGTATTCACTGCTCGTAAGTATTAACTGCGAAAGTGGGTAAAACGTTGAGTGGAATTTTAGGGCAGGCGATTTAGGGCGAGGAAAGACGGGCGCTCAGTTACCCGCGTGTTTGGGGCGCGTGGCCCGTGAACTCGAGCCGATTGCCCCAGGGATCGTGAGCATGGAAGCGCCGGATTTCGCCCAGCTCCTCGTCCCATGTGCAGGTCACTCCGTTCGATTCAAGAGCGGCGAACAAGGCGCCGACGTCCGAAACCGCGAATGCGGGATGGGCTTTGGCCGCCGGATGAAAGGGCTCCTCCACGCCGACATGCAGTTGACGGGATCCCACCGCGAACCAGCAGCCGCCATGCGACAGCAGGGGCTCGGGCTTCGGAATCTCGCTGAGCCCCAGTAAATCGCCGAAGAATTTCCGCGCTTCGGTTTCGCAACCTCTTGGCGCGGCGAGCTGCACGTGGTCGATGTCGGTAACCAAGCTCTTCATATTGTCATCTCCATACGCTCGTGCTAAAGTTACCAAATATGCGGATACTAGCGGCGATCGCGGTTGTCGGCTTTTCCCTGCTGAGCGTCGGATGTGAAGAGGGCGGCGTTCTCCTGCAGTCCCCCCAGCAAGGCGAATGGGCGAACTTCCACAACGCCAGCCACCAGGTCAGCAAAGACGCACGGCCCGCACCCGAGAAACCCGCGCCCGAGAAATAGCTCAATACTTAGGGACGCTCGGATCGACTTTGTCGCTCCACGCCAGAATCCCGCCCTTCATGTTTCGCACCTTGCGGAACCCGGCCTGCTTCAGAAAATCGACCGCCTTCGCGCTACGCATACCGCTCTTGCAATGCGCCACGATCTCGTCGGCGGAATCGAGTTCGTTGACTCGCTTCGGCAAGTCGCCCAGCGGGATCAACTTCGCGTAGGGAATCTTGCAGATTTGATATTCGTGCGGCTCGCGCACGTCGATCAGCACGAACTTGTCTCCGCGGTCGATTTTGGCCTTCACCTCCACCGGATCGATGTCGCCCGCTACCGGCGCAGGGTCGTGCGTCTGATTCGGAATTCCGCAGAATTCCTGATAGTCGATTAGCTTCTTGATGGTCGGATGATCGCCGCACACCGGGCACTCCGGATTCCGACGCAGCTTCAGCTCGCGGAAGCGCATCGCGAGCGCGTCATAAAGCAGCAAGCGCCCCACCAACGGCTCGCCCGCGCCCAGGATCAGCTTCACTGTTTCCGTGGCTTGGATCAGACCGATCACTCCCGGCAATATGCCCAACACCCCGCCTTCCGCGCAGCTCGGCACCAGGCCCGGGGGCGGCGGTTCGGGATACAGGCACCGATAGCACGGTCCACCGGGGTAAGCGAACACGGTCGCCTGGCCTTCGAAGCGGAAGATTGATCCGTACACGTTCGGCTTGCCAAGCAGCACGCACGCGTCGTTCACCAGGTAGCGCGTCGGAAAATTATCCGTGCCGTCCACCACCAGGTCGTAGCCTTTAAGAATATCGAGCGCGTTCTCGCTCGTCAGCGCGACCTCATAGCGATCTATCTCGACGAACGGGTTGATGTCGAGCATGGTCTCGGCCGCCGAATCGAGTTTCTTGCGTCCGACGTCCTTGGTCCCGTGGATCACCTGCCGCTGCAGGTTGGTGAAATCGACGACGTCGAAATCCACCAGCCCGATTCGCCCGACCCCCGCCGCGGCGAGATACATGCCGAGCGGCGCTCCCAGTCCGCCCGTGCCGATCAACGCCACCTTGGCGTTCTTCAGCTTCAACTGGCCTTCCATGCCCACTTCCGGCATGATCAGATGGCGGCTGTAGCGCAGGATCTCGTCTTTGGAAAGACTCATCGGCGGCGCCGCGACTCCCGCCGATCCACCCGCGATGCTGGGCACGATCGAAACCGTGTCCCCGTCCTTGAGCGGCGTCGCTTCCTTGTTCAGATAGCGGATGTCGTCGTCATTGACATAGACATTCACGAAGCTCCGCAGCTTGCCTTCGTCGTTGTAGAGATGCCGGCGCAGGTCCGCATACTCGGTGGTCAGCGACTTCAGCACTTCGCCCACTGTGGCGCCTGGGAGTTCCACCGAATCGTGCTTGCCGGCGAACTGTCGCAGCGGCGTGGGAATCAAAATCTTAGCCATAAATCAATTCTTCCTTGGGAGCTTCTTTCTGGTCGAAATCCGGGCGGTAGCTATTGGCGTGATCGAAGCGCCCGTTCTTTATCGATAGCACTACGTAGGAAAACCATGAGCAGGAATGCTCCAGATCGCGTTTGGAAAAATAAGCGTCGCAATCCGGATGAGAATGAAACACGCCCAGCACATCCATGCCGTTCGCTCTCGCGCGTTGGTCGGCGCGCTGGAGATCCTGGGGATCCATCACGAAAAAATCCTCTTGCGGACCAGTGTAGCTGTTGGGTACCGGGACCGCCTCGCGCACCACGCCCTCCGAGCCCAGCATCACCCCGCAGCACTCCTTAGGGAACGTCGATTCGGCATGCGAGACCATGGTATCCCAGGCCGGCTTCTCAATCCGAATCATGCCAGAACGATTCGCTCAGATATTTGTAAGCGCCGTCGCAGAGGACGGTCACAATCACGCCCGATTCCCCGGCTTCGGCCAGCCTCTGTCCCACCGCGCGCGCGGCCACCAGGTTCGCGCCCGAGGAAATACCGACCAGCAGCGCTTCTTCGCGAGCCAGACGGCGGCACATTCGATAGGCGTCCTCGGTTTCGATCCAGATGTTCTCGTCGGCGAGCGCGGGATCGTAAATGCCGGGGACGATCGCCGTCGGCATGTGCTTCAATCCCTCCAGGCCGTGGAATCCAGAGGAAGGTTGCGCAGAGATGCACTTGACACGCGGCCGCTCTTTGCGGAACCGCCGCGAGTTTCCCATGAAGGTGCCGCTGGTTCCCATGCAGGCGACGAAATGCGTGATGCGCTCGTCGGTCTGCGCCAGAATCTCCGGCGCGGTGCCGTTATAGTGAGCTTGCCAATTGGCCGGATTGTTGTATTGGTCGGGATAAAAGTACCGATCCGGGTCGGCCTGGTAAATCTCGCGGCACAACCGAATAGCCCCGTCCGAGCCCTCGCCTGGATCGGAGAACACCATCTCCGCGCCGTAGGCTTCGAGCACGTGCTTGCGCTCCATCGAGGCGTTCTTGGGCAGGCAGAGCTTGACCTTGTAACCTCGGTACGCGGCGATCATCGCGTACGCAATTCCCGTGTTGCCGCTGGTCGCGTCCAGGATTACTTTGTCGGCAGTTAGTCTGCCTGTGCGCTCGCCGTCCAGGATCATGTTGAGCGCCGCCCGATCCTTCACCGATCCTCCGGGGTTGAAGAACTCTGCCTTGCCGTAAATTTCGATGCCCGGAAGATCTTGGACGAGCCGCTCCATGCGGATCAGCGGCGTGTTCCCGATCAGTTGCAGCAGGTCCGTCGCGACCAGGCGTGAAACCGGCGGAATGATGGTAGTGGAGACGGCCATCTAACGTTTCTGTAATGTTATCATCTATTTGTCCGTAGACAATGGGGTGAACGGCCACCGCCTCTCGGTTAGATGCACGACGGGCGCTTTGGTTGCCGACCAGGGGTTCAGCGCCACTGGTGCACGCCGCTCCAGCACAACTGGATCCCGAGCGAGATCAGCCACAGCGAAAGCACTACGCGAAAAGCCTTTTGCGGAGTGATAGCCGCGAGGTAGGTTCCCGCGAAAGCTCCCACCAGGCCGCCGATCACCAGTCTGGCCAGGATCTGGCCGTCGTAATTGCCGGCTGTCAGTTGGAACCCGCTGCCCACCAGCGACAAGCACAATCCGAAGAAGAGGTCGGTTCCGACCACGCGCGCGGCTGTGAGCGGAGTAAGCCAGAGCAACAGCAGCGAGCCGAGCGCGCCCGCTCCCGCCGAGGAAAATCCGACTTCGGCGCCGATCGGCAACGCGAGCGCCGGCAGCCAGCGGGAATAATCGCGCGTACCTTCCGCCAACGGCCGGAGCCACAGGCGATATAGATTCAGAGCCGCCATGATGACGATCGTGGAACCCAACGCCGCGAAGAGGATTCCTTGCGCGCCCTGCGTGTTGAGTTTCGCGAGCAGAATCGACCCGGCCAGAACGCCCGGGAGTCCTCCGGCGAGCAGGTAGCCGAGCACCTTGAAATCCACCTGCTTGCGATAGATTTGCATCGGAACGACCAACATCTTCACGGCGACGCTGAAGGCCAAAGCCGTACCGACGGCGCGCGCCGGGGGCACGTGCAGGAACAGAATCAAGACCGGCGCTGTGATAACGCCGGCGCCCACGCCCGTAATGCCGATGGCAACCGCAATGACGAATCCGAGAACGATCTCCATCCGGCTACTCGCTCGATATATGGATACCGCACTCCAGTTTCCGCCCAGCCCAGCGTCCGGAGCGAACGTTCTCGGGATCGAGCGGGAGCGTGGTGCAAGGCTCGCATCCGATGCTGGTGTAACCCTGTTCGTACAGCGGAAGAACGGGAATGCCGCGCTGTTTCAAATAACCCCACACATCCGCGTTGGTCCAGGACGCCAGCGGCGACACCTTGAGCAACTGCTTCCCGCTCGGCAGACGGAACTGGTCCACGGCCTGGAGATTCGCGCGCGTCGGCGACTGTTCGCGGCGCAGAGCAGTGAACCAAACGCCGTAGGGATCGAGGCCTGAGAACAGCGGTTCCACCTTGCGTATCGCGCAGCAACGGTCCGGGGCGGTCTGATTCAGTATCCCAAACTGCGATTCTTG
>JBEKHQ010000306.1:0-4904 GCA_050012195.1 Bryobacteraceae bacterium
GAAACCGGCACACGCCAGACGATAGACCGTGGTCTTGATCGTCTTCATTTCCTCGGGCGTGACTCCCGGAGACTTCCAGAATTCGCTGGTCTCGTCGGGATAAATCTCGCCGACCACCAGCCAGTCGGCTTTTTTGAGCGCGTCAATATTTTTCTGCGAGTCCGGCCCAATGGCTACGCCGTTCATGCCGAAGGCGAGCATCCCCTTCACCGTTCCGCGATACATGTTGTCCCAGATCTGCGTCCAGGAGTAGTTGCGATCCACTTTCGGCATGTACTGGAAGGCGTAGTCGTTATCTTTTGTAGCCGCGTCGCCGTACAGGGCTTTCAAATACGACACGACAAACTTGGGCGTGTTCGACCAGTAATTAAACGAATCCCACGGCGCCGGCTTGGAAGAAGTGGGCGTAATTCGTTTCAGATATGCGGCCAGGTCCACATCGGTCGGATTCGGCACCTTTAGGTAGCCGGGCCAGACGTCAAAGATCCCGCCCATGTCGGTCGCGCCTTGAATGTTGGAATGGCCGCGTAGCGCGTTAACTCCGCCGCCGGCTCGCCCAACATTGCCCAGCAGCAACTGCAACATGGCCGCCGTGCGGATGATCTGCGTGCCAAAACTGTGCTGCGTCCATCCCACGGCGTACATGATGGTGGCCACCTTCTTCATGTCGCCATCTTTGCGGATGGAAGTGAACAGGTCAGCAGCCTTCAGGAATTGGTCTTTCGGAATCCCGGTAATGCGCTCCACCATCTCCGGCGTATAGCGCGAATACTGCTGCTTCAACAACTGGTAGACGCACCGGGGATGCTGCAGAGTCAGGTCATAGGCAACCTTGGGCGGCAGTGCAGGCAAGGGCCTCGCCGATCCCACGGGTGGTACACCTCCGGCTGGCGTAGGCGTTGGCGCAGGTGCTGCCGGATGCGATGGGGCCGCGCCGCCGGTGTCGTTGCCTTCCTCGTACGTCCATGAAGAGCGGTCGTAAGTCTGAGAGCCAGCGTCGAAGCCGGAGTAAAGGCCATCTTCCGGCAGCTTGAAACCATCCTTCACGATGAAAGCGGCATTGGTGTAGTTGACAAGATATTCCTTGGCGACGCGATTATTTTCGAGTGCGTAGTGGATTATGCCACCAAGAAACGCGATGTCAGCTCCTGCGCGGATCTGCACGAACAGGTCGGAAACCGCGGCGGTTCGCGTGTAGCGCGGATCGACGACGATCAGCTTCGCGTTCCGGGTACGCTTGGCTTCAATCGCCCACTTGAAGCCGCACGGATGGTTCTCGGCGGGGTTTCCGCCCATGACCAACATCATGTCGGCGTTCTTGATGTCGGTCCAGCCATTCGTCATGGCCCCGCGTCCAAATGTTGGTCCCAGACCTGAGACCGTTGGGCCGTGTCAAACCCTGGCCTGATTCTCGAGATACGTAAGGCCCAGGGCGCGCATGGTCTTGACGACGAGGTAATTGAATTCGTTGGTGTCGGTGCAGCCGCCGATCCATGCCATGCTTTCGCAGCGGTTGACGGTGCGTCCCAGCGAGTCTTTCTCAATGAAGGAGTTGTCGCGCGTGTTCTTCACCCAGTGCGCGATCTCGTCGATGGCCTGCGACCAGGCGATGTCCTCCCAGTGATCCGAACCGGGCCGCCGCACTTGCGGCTTCAGCAGCCGACGCGGATTCATAATGTCTTGCTCGAGCGATGCCCCCTTCGGACACAGCGTGCCGCGATTGATAGGGTGGTCCGGGTCGCCTTCTACGTGGATCACCTGCGGGGTGACGTTCTTGGCTTTATCGCCAATCGTGTAAATGAGGACGCCGCAGCTCACGGCACAGTAGGGGCAGGTCGATCGGGTTTCGGTGGCGCGGGCAATCTTGAGCTGTTTGAGCTGCGCCACCGCGGGCGTCAGATCGAAGCCCAGGAGAGAGAAACCCGCTCCACCCACGAGCGCGCCTCTCAGGAAGGTTCTGCGGGAGAGTTCCATTGCGCATCCTCCGACTTCTATCAATCAGCTACCGGCCGGACCGCACCCCAAGATTCCGAGAACTATATTCCCCGTTGCGGCTCAGAGTCAATGCAGGACCCAAGTTTCCGGTTTCTGGTTTCTGGTTTCCAGCAGATGAGAAGCGATTCGCGCCGGGGCCTACTGGAAACTGGAAACTGGAAACTCGAGATTTGCCTGCCGCCGCCATAAGCCTGATAATCGCCCGGTGCCGAATACTCCCTGGCAACAGCGCATCCGGCGCGCGGAGCGGCTTGCCGTCCAACACCCCTTCGCCGCGGAGATTCTCGGCTTCTACATTCACGCCGCCCGATTCCAGGAAAGTCTCTACCAAAAGCTAGAAGGCTCGTTAGAAAAAAGCTCAATCCCGTTGCAGCCGAATTGGCCCAAACTGCTCGCCAGTTTCCCATCATTCCTTACCGTCGTCGAAGGCCACGCTCCGGCCAGCCTCGCCCAAGTTGCGCACGATCTTCGCCACGCGGACCCCGATTCCTGGTCTGAGCTGCTCGCGCACTGCTGGACCAACCTCGATAGGCCAACCGATCCCGAGGAATTCCTGGTGCTGGCGTTTCTACAGCCCTGCGCCGAATTCCTCCGCTCTAACGCCCTTCTGCAAACAGAGGGCTACACGCATCCGCTGTGTCCCTTTTGCAATCGCAAACCCGCGCTTGGCATCCTGCGGCCACAGGGCGACGGCGGCAGCCGCAGCCTGCTCTGTGGTTTTTGCCTCGCCGAGTGGGAATTCCGCCGCATCGTTTGTCCCGGTTGCGGCCAGGAGGACCACGCCAAGCTTCCGGTCTACACTGCCGAAGAACTGCCCTACATCCGCGTCGAGTGCTGCGACGCTTGCCACACCTACATCAAGACGATTGACCTCACCAAGAACGGCCTCGCCGAACCTCTGGTTGACGAACTCGCGTCCGTGCCGCTCAACCTTTGGGCGCAAGAGCACGGATACGCCAAACTCCATCCCAACCTGCTCGGAATGTGAGCCAGCCTTCCCAGTTGGATCGCTGGTCTGAATAAAATCGAAGGGATGGAGATCGCGCAGAATGGGATTTCGCCATCGACTCCAAGCGCCCCGCCAACTTTAGCCATCCTTAGAGTGTTCGGATTTCGTAACAGGCTGATCTTCGCAGTTGACTTTGGCCAAGACCGCTCCTAGGCTCGACCCAGGGCTGGCTAATTAATCGAAATTGCCTGAGCTCCAAAGCTCAAGCATTTTAAGGAGGAACACCTCCGACATGGCCCCGCTTACTTCTCTTTCCGCGCTTCAGGACGCTGTGAATGCGCTTCCTCCGGTCGCTCCGGGCAAAGTGCGTGTGTTTCGCGGCCAGACAACCGACTATCCCACGATTACCCCGGCCTCGTACCGAACGCGTCTTGCTTCCTTACCGATCTGCCTTTGCTACAGCCGCTTGTTGCTCAAAGAACTTAGGGCAGATCACGCGCTTCCCCATCTTGCCGGCGAAGAGTTGCAGGTTGAGGCCCTGTGGCAAGAAGCGGTGGCCCAACACTACGCGTCTGGGTCATCGTATCTTGATGTCACTCACTCCATAGAATCTGCTGCCTGGTTTGCTCTGCATGTGGGGACGTGGGTGCCCGAGAGCAGCCTGCCCGATGCGGCCAGGCCGGCATGGGTGTCTGAGTTGAAACACGAGATCAAGTGGCTTGAATATTCACGCGCTGCCGAACTTGGCTACATCTATGCGTTTGATGTTGAAAAGTGGGATTCACCTCAGCCCGGCTCCGTTCTGCCAGATATTGACAAACTACTTCAATCTGGCCTCGTTCCCCCGGATCTTGCGCTGGTTGACCTGAGCAATGCTCCCGACCCCTTCAAGACTCCACGCATGCTCGCTCAACTGGGCTGCCTCATCCGGACGGGAGAGTCTGAGCGCTACGACCTTCGCCCCCTGCGCGTAAAGGGCACACCGCTGCAGATTGCATGGCCCATGACCGGTTCGGAAGTCGTTAAACGGACGGTGGAAGAGATGTTTCCTGGCCCCGCCGTCGATCCATGGTACGAAAGGTTCTTGATAGCACCCATGATGCTGGATGTAGACGCGGCCACCGGCAAACTCGTGCTCCGGCGTCCGCTGCCGGTCACTTTGTACCGTGGTGAGACGGATGCTTACAATGCCGCGTTAACTGCCACGGAATGGATCCTCAGTCCGCCGTTGCTGCACGATTTTCTGCGACATCCTCCGGCGAGAGCTGACGCCTCGAAGACTGCACCTCTGCGGGAACTTGAGACTCGCGAAGTGATGAGCAAGGCAATGAGCGTGACTACTCCAATCGTTCTAGAGGCGCCGGTGCTTAGCCTCTTTCCCCCGCCCACGAGCAATCTATGGAACCACCAGCTATTGCTCAGCGATATTTCCAGCTCGGTGGCAGCTTATTCAGATGCCATGCAGGAGATCGGCAATGTCAGCCTACTTAACGTCCTCTTTCAGTTCAGTCAACTCGAAGAGACATTCTGGGAACGCGCGCGTACCTCGAACGAAACGCACAAGTTGACGCGCGGCTTATGGCTTTCGGGTTCACAGAAGGAATGGATCTTGGCAAGACTCATGTTGCAGGAGTTTCCTGGCATGCAGGTGGAGATTCAGCCTCCGGTAAAGATCAGGCTGGATCCGGTGAAGCGGCGTTTCATCTACGAGCGCTTCGAGGGCGATACGGAATGGGCAGAGCTTTCGACAGTGCCTGAGTTGGCGAAACCAGTCTTCGTTGCACTTTATTTGTTACGAGCTTTGAGCCCCCGCTTGAAGGTCGAAGCCACGCCGAATGCTTATAGGATGATGTCCGGAGAGGAGCATGGCGCTACCGCCAAAAACCGCTACTCTTTTTCGGCCTTCGCAAATGCCGCCAGTCTTGTCCGCATCAAGGGACCCCAGGAAGTACCCGATTGG